>DATBWK010000063.1:0-16277 GCA_036514835.1 Bellilinea sp. | reverse complement strand
CGCCCGGTCGATTTCTTCCGGCATTTGATCCGGCCTGCAGAAGATATGGGCATCATCCTGGGTAAATCCGCGCACCCGTAACAAACCATGCAGCACTCCCGAGCGTTCATAGCGGTATACCGTGCCCCATTCAGCCATCCGGATTGGTAAATCGCGGTAAGAACGGGTTTTACTGCGGAAGATTTGAATATGGAACGGGCAGTTCATTGGCTTGGCGTAATAGGCTTCGTCATCGATGAGCATAGGTGCATACATATTCTCTTTGTACCAGGTCAGGTGCCCGCTGGTCTCCCATAAGCCTGCCCGTCCAATGTGCGGCGAATAAACCATATCGTAGCCGTGTTTCAAATGCTCATTCTTGCAGTACTCCTCGGTCAGATGGCGAACCAGGGCTCCCTTCGGGTGCCATAAAATCAGCCCGGCGCCGACATCTGGATGGATGCTGAATAACTCCAAATCCTTGCCAAGCTTGCGGTGATCCCTGCGGCGGGCTTCCTCCAACCGCCAGAGATAGGCAGCCAACTCCTCGGGGGTATTCCACACAGTGCCGTAAATGCGCTGCAGCATTGGTCGAGTTTCGTCGCCGCGCCAATAAGCTCCTGCAACATTAATCAGCTTTATTGCCTGGGGATTGATTTGGCTCATGTTGTCGATGTGCGGTCCGCGGCACAAATCGATGAATCCGTTCGACTCGTAGATCGAAATTTCCGGCGGCTCGCTGAGCGGGTTACCGTGCTCGTCAACCAACCCGCGCTCCAGGCCGTCGATCAGTTCCAGTTTATACGGCTGTTCGGAAAATAATTCCCGGGCTTCGGCAGCTGAAATGGTTTTTTTGGTAAAAATCGCCTCGTTACGCAGGATAGACCGCATGCAGTCTTCGATGGCTGCCAGGTCCTCCGGGGTTAAGGCGCGCGGCAAATCAAAGTCATAGTAAAAACCGTCCTCGATCGTCGGGCCGATCGCGATCTTGGCCTGCGGAAACAGTTGCAGCACAGCTTCCGCCATCACATGAGCGGTCGAATGACGGATGCGGTACAACTGTGATTGTTCATCAATTTCTGAGTTGTGGGCTGCGGACATTGGCTCTCCTTCCAAGGTGATCCACACTTAAAAACAAAAACGCTTGCCCTGCTGGGGCAAGCGTTGCGGCTCGCGGTTCCACCCAGATTAGCTGCGTGATGCAGCCATCTCAAGTTGACGGTTAACGGTGTCTGCCGTTCACCTTAATCGAGGACGCGGTCCTCTTTCAGGTTTCCGCTCGCAGGGGGTTTTCACTGGGTCAGGTCAGATGGGACTCTCACGCTTCCATCCCAATCTCTGTCAGCCACAAACCAGTTACTCGTCCTGGTCAAAGCGTTTATCGAATAATTCATTATACGGACTGGCGGGAAAAATTTCAAGAGTTTATCTTGCCAGTGCCAACCCTTGCTGGATTTCACGCCCCATTTTCAACGCAGCGTCCACCAGAATATCAAAATCTGCGCGGCGGCTGCGGTGATTGGTGTTGGCAACCCGCAGTGCGTATCTTCCCTGCAGTGTGGTATAGGAGGGTACTGCCACACCGCTCTCATGGATACGCATTAACAACTCGCGGTTGATCGCATTCAAGGTTTCCTCATCCAACCCGCCTGGGTTGTAGCGGAAGCAGACAATGTTTAATTGGACCGGCGCAATGCGCTCAAGGTCGGACTCGCGGTCCACGCGTTCCTTAAAATATTGGACCTGGGCAACGTTTTGTTCCATCATCCGCCCGTATTTCTTGATTCCTGCCTCCTTGATCATCATCCAGGCTTTGAGGGCGCGGAAATTGCGTGTAAGTTGAACGCCCAGGTCGGAAAACCAGATCTTGCCGGCAGCCAATCCCCGTTCGGCATGTTCCAGATAATCCGGCGTCTCCGCAAACGCATTGCGGTGCAATTGCGGGTCGCGAACCAGGGCACAGCCAATTTCGAAAGGCATGTACATCCATTTATGCAAGTCAACAGCGACCGAATCAGCCCGTTCCATGCCTTTGAACAGCGGCTTCAAGCCGGGGGCAGCGCCAGCGACCGCGCCGATTGCTCCATCCACATGGAACCAAAGGTTTTCCTGCTGGCAGAAATCTGCCAACGCCTGCAGGTCGTCGATCGCGCCGGTGTTGACCGTACCAGCGTTGCCAATCACCATGATCGGTTGACGACCTTCAGCCCGGTCCGCCTGAACAGCGGTTTTCAATGCCGCCAGATCGATCTGATAATCCGCGTTGACCGGGATCAAGTGGAGCGCATCGCTGCCCAGTCCCATCAATTCGATGCCTTTCTTGATGCAGGAGTGGGTTTCGGTCGAAGCGTAGACCGTCAGACAGTGCGAGCTGCACTGCAGCCCTTCCTTACGCACGTCAAAACCGGCTTTCGCGGTCCGAGCCACCACCAACCCCACCAGATTTGCCATCGAACCGCCAGACACCAGCAGCCCGGAGGTGCCTTCCGGCAAACCGACGATCTCACGCACCCATTCGACGACTTGCTTTTCGACATAAGTGGCGATATGGTCGGCGCCACCCATGTTGGGGTTCATGCCGGAAGCCAGCATTTCGGCAAACATGCCGGTGGCAGAGCCGTTGCCCATCACCCACCCCCAGAAGCGCGGGTGAATGTTGCCCATAGGGTTGGGCAGGATATGCTCCAGGAACTCACTATAGATTTGTTCCAATGGCTGGGGGTCCTGCGGCAGCGGTTTAACCAGGCTTTCCTTAGCCGCCGCCGGGATGGGATGCCAGACTGGACGCTCACGGACGCCTTGCAGGTAATCGATCATATCATCCACCATGCGATGACCCAGGTGGCGCATGGCGTGCCAGTCCTGAGGATCGAGGGTTTCTTCGAGTACGGAAAGGTTCTCACCCATGTCCATCATTACTCCTTTAAGAAACAATGATCGCCAATCATCATCGTTGGCGAGAGAACGCATACTTATATTTGATTATTTTACTCAATAATTATGGGCATGCAATCCCTCAGGTTAAAACGAAAACCGCCGGCATATGCCGGCGGATGGTGGGCGGTATAGGACTCGAACCTACGACCTCTGCGATGTCAACGCAGCGCTCTAACCAACTGAGCTAACCGCCCAAAGTGGTCGTTATTATACTCGAAGGTTCGAGGATTGGCAAGAAAGAGCATTATGCTTCGTGTTAAGTGTCACGTGCCACGTATGGTATAGCCGTGACAGCAGGCTGATATTTTCCCAGCTCCTGCGTCCTTCAGGAAGGATGTTATGGTATAATCCGCACGCTCGGCGGTTCAAGGCAGCCGGGCAACCTGGAGAGGTAGCGTAGTTGGCCTAACGCGCGCGCCTGGAAAGCGCGTATACCGCAAGGTATCGCGGGTTCGAATCCCGCCCTCTCCGCCTCACAAAAACAGTTCGGCTTCGATCACAGATCACCCTGCGGGTGGGGTGCATAAACCGCTTACCCACTACGGGGCGCAATTTTCGCTGCCCTCTCCGCCAGAGAAATTACATATTCAAATATTTCAGCAGTTCAAAGACCAGAAAGGCCGGCCAGACGATGCCTTTCAGGAATCCCAGCACGCCCATCCAGAAGGTAGTCGCGGTGCTGATGAAATAGATCCAGGCGCCGATGAGGCCCAATCCGTACACGGCGTCAGACGCTGTTGTCCGGCGATAATATTTGTATTTACGGTGCTCGGCAGGTGTAATAGTTTGTTCGGTGGTCATGGTTGCTCCTCGGAAATATTTGGTTTTCATTGAGATATACGGAAATGTGTCTCAAGAGTTGTATCGTATGGTCGTGGTAATCGTAGGGAACGGGCTTGCCCGTTCCGAAAGTAGTTTCGTTTTAATTAAAGGGAACGAGCTCGCCATTCCGATATTGGTCGTCCAGGGCTTACCCGTTCCGATATTGCTCATACAGGGCGTGCCCGTTCTATAACTTCGGCCTCAAAATTCCCGGTCGAATTCACGCAAAAATTTTGGAATCTCGATAAAATTTCGAAGCTATAATTTTTACGGATGCATCTCCCGCAACGCAAACTTCTCCGTTTAACCGAATATGATTACAGCCAAAATGGCTGTTACTTTATTACGATTTGTACGCACAAGAAAAATCAAATTTTTGGGAAAGTCATCGATGGAAAAGTCATGCTTTCCACAGCAGGTCAAATCGCACGTGACGAATTGGTAAATGTCCCTTCGCATTATTCCATGGTGACCATCGACCAATTTGTGGTTATGCCCAACCATGTGCATATCCTGCTAACGATTGACCATGAAACGGAACATGCAAACCACATTGAAACGGAACGGGCAAGCCCGTTCCCTACGGTTTCAACGATAATTGGGATGGATGGGGCGGCACCGATTGGATCACGTGATTCGGAACGGGTAAGCCCGTTCCCCACGGTTTCAACGATTATTGGCTCTTATAAATCGGGCGTGACAAACAAAATCCACCAAGTACGCCCCGGGTTGAGCGTCTGGCAAAAGTCGTTTTATGATCACATCATTCGGGAGGAAACGGATTATTTAACGGTCTGCGAATACATCGAAGACAATCCGTTCAAATGGGAATTGGACCCCCTTTTTTAAACAGCACAAATACTTTCTAGAAATAATACAGGGCGGAGAGGACTCCGCCCTGTATTGATTTAATTTGCTGTGTCGCTAAATCTGCGTGCTGGTTCCTTCGACCCCGTGAGCGGCCTCCATCACCGCCTCGCTGAGCGTGGGATGGGCGTGTACATTATGTGCGATCTCAGCCGCGGTCAATTCCATGTTTTGCGCCAGGGTCAACTCTGGCAACAATTCCGACACGTCCGGGCCGATCATGTGAGCGCCCAGGATCTCGCCGTATTTCGCGTCACTGATAATCTTGACCCAGCCGACGTAATCCCCCAGACCCAACGCCTTGCCATTGGGTTGGAAGGGGAAACGCCCTACCTTGACTTCGTAGCCCTTTTCTTTTGCCTGTGCTTCGGTGTACCCAAATGAAGCCACCTGCGGGTGGCTGTAGGTAGCCCGTGGCATCATGACGTAATCCAGTGTGCGGGTCTCGACGCCGGCTATGTTTTCAGCACAAATCACAGCCATGGCGGAGGCAACATGCGCCAGCAGCAGTTTTCCGGTCACATCGCCGATAGCCCAGATGCCGGGCACATTGGTCGCCATGCGTTCGTCGATTTCTACAAAACCGCGGTCGGTCAATTTGACCCCGGCTGCTTCCAAACCCAGATCAGTGGTGTTGGGTTTGAAACCGATCGCCACCAGCGTCTGCTCGGCTTCCAGCCCCAGCTCGGCGGCGCCGTCCGAAACTTTGACCTTGACGCCTTTGTCGGTGGTTTCAATACCCAGCACTTTGGTGCCGGTCATAATCTCGATACCGCGTTTCTTGAAGGCTTTGGCCAGCTCCGTGCTGACCTCTTCATCTTCCAACGGCAGGACGCGCGGCAGCATTTCCACCACCGTGACTTTGACGCCGTATGAATTCCAGATGGTGGCAAATTCCATTCCGATAGCCCCGGCGCCGATGATGACCACCGATTTAGGCTGGCGGGTTTGCAGAATCGCTTCCCAGAAGGTCAAAATTTTCTCGCCGTCGACCTTGACCCCCGGAATGGCGGCAGCATAAGAACCGGTCGCCAGAATGACGTTTTTGGTGTTGAGTTCTTCGGTTTTACCATCCGTAAGCGTGACCACGACTTTGTTAACGGATTCCAGCTTGCCGCGTCCGGTAAAAACATCGATGTTGTTTTTCTTCATCAAGAAGCCGACGCCTTGGACCAGCCGTTTGGAGACCTTGCGGCTGCGGTCAACCGCTTTGGCATAGTCCAATTTGAGATTGTCGAAGCTGAAGCCAAACTCATCGGCGCGTTCGCGCAAGGTGTGAGCTACTTCAGCATTCTTGAGTAATGATTTAGAAGGGATGCAGCCTACATTGAGGCAAATGCCGCCCAGGAATTCCTTCTCGACGATGGCGGTTTTAAGTCCCAGTTGAGCCGCGCGAATGGCGCCAACATAACCCCCGGGTCCTGCCCCGATCACAACCACATCATAATCAGCCATGTTTTCCTCTTAGGTATCGTGTTCGCCGGGCTAACCCGGCAGGTTCAATGCATGTTTCCCATTGTACACTGGCTCAGGCAGGCCAGTTGTCCAAAATCTCAACCACCTTGGCCAGGAAGCCATCTGCCGAGGCGCCGTCGAGGATGCGGTGATCGAAGGTCAACGACAGGTACACCATGGGACGCACGGCGATGGCATCACCGTCTATCACCACGGCCCGTTTCTTGACAGCGCCAACCCCCAGGATGGCGCTTTGCGGTTGATTGATCACCGGGGTGGCGAATAGTGAACCGCTGGTGCCGTGGTTGGTGATCGAAAAGGTACCGCCGCGCACTTCGTCCGGTTTGAGACGGTGGGCGCGCGCCCGGGAGGCGATATCGTTGATGGCTCGCGCCAGTCCGAGCAGCGACAGGCCGTCGGCATTGGGGATGACCGGTACAATCAGGCCTTCTTCGCCCAGAGATACCGCAATGGACAGATTGACCTGCGGATGCACGACGACACCCTCATCCGACCAGGATGAATTCACCAGCGGGAAGGCACGCAGCGCCGCCGCGGCAGCCGCCGCGAAATAAGCAGTGTAGGTCAGCTTGACGCCATCCCGGGCAAAAGCCTCTTTATTTTTTTCGTAATGCGCCACAACTTGCTTGAAATCCGACTCCATGACGGTGGTCACATGCGGCGAGGTGTGTTTGCTTAATACCATGTGCTCGGCAATGCGCTTACGCATGGTGGTGTGCGGAATCAGGCGGTCCTCGACCTTCCCTTCGGCAGGCACAGGGGCCGGTTGTGGAGCCTGCCGAACCACCGGTGGCTGCCCTTCAGCAGGTTCGACCGCCGGCGGTTTGCCGGTACTGAACATTAGCTCTGTCGGTCTGAATAGATCGCCTTCACCCGGCGTATCCCACGGTGATACTTCGGCAGGCGCCTCCTTTGTCGAAGGACCGGAAGCCAGGTAATCCATCACATCCTTCTTGGTGATACGCCCGCCTTGCCCGGTGCCTTTGACCTGGTTGAGGTCCACCTGCTTATCTTTTGCCAGCCGCGCAACCACGGGAGAGATGAAACCCAGATCGCGTTCTGGTGCGACCGGCTGCGTCTCGACGGGTTCAGCTGGTGGTTCGGCAGGCTCACCAACCGGTGCCTGGGCTTGTCGAAGGGCATCTACCGCTGGTTCGGTAGGCTCACCAACCGGTTCCTGGGCTTGTCGAAGGGCATCTACCGCTGGTTCGGCAGGCTCCCCGACCGGTCCCGGAGTCTTTTGAAGGGCTTCCACAGGTTCGCCCGCCGGCACTTCCTCGCCGGGCTGGCCAATCCACGCCAATACCGTGCCGGCGCGGACGGTCGTTCCCTCCGGCACCAGAATTTTCAAAATCGTGCCGCCAGCCGGGCTGGGGATCTCGGTATCCACTTTGTCAGTGTTGATCTCCAGCAGCGAATCGTACTCGGCGATGGTATCGCCTTCTTTTTTCAGCCAGGTGGTGACGGTTCCCTCAACCACCGACTCGCCCAGTTGCGGCATAATTATTTTGGTTGCCATGGTTTACTCCTTCTCAACCGGCGATCAATACGCAGCCAGGTCACGCATGGCCTTGGCTATTTTGTCCGGGTTGGGCATGAACCAATCCTGCAGCGGGTGGCTGAACGGCACCGCCGGCACATCCGGGCCGCACAGACGGCGTACCGGCGCATCCAGATCGGTGAAGGCCTCTTCCGCGATGATGGCAGCAATTTCGCCGCCGTAACCGCCGGTCAGGTTGTCCTCATGGACGATCAATGCCTTGCCGGTCTTTTTCACCGATTCGAGCACAGTCTGTTTATCCACCGGATAAATCGTGCGCAGGTCGACCACTTCCACGTCCACCCCTTCGCTGGCCAATTTTTCGGCGGCCTGCAGAGTGTAATAGTGCATCATGCCATAGGCGTACACGGTCAAATCGCTGCCTTTGCGCGTGACATTGGCGGGTCCGATCGGGACGGTGAAATCACCTTCAGGCACCTCGCCGCGAATCAATCGGTAGCCTTTTTTAGGCTCCAGATAAATCACCGGATTGGGGTCGCGCACGGCGGACTTCAACAGCCCTTTGGCATCGTACGGATTAGATGGGATGACTACCTTCAGGCCGGGGACATGGGCAAAAAAGGCCTCGACCGATTGCGAATGATACAATCCGCCGCCGATGCCGCCGCCGTAGGGTGCCCGAATGACCATCGGAACCGTCCACTCACCGTTGGAGCGGTAGCACATTTTGGCGGCTTCGCTAACAATCTGGTTAAAGGCCGGGTAGATAAAATCTGCAAACTGAATCTCGCAAATGGGACGCATGCCGTACAAGGCAGCGCCAATACCCACGCCGACGATGGATAGCTCAGCCAGCGGCGAGTCGATCACCCGTTCTTCGCCATACTTTTCAAACAGTCCCATGGTCGCGCGGAAAACCCCGCCGCGCTTGCCGACGTCCTCACCGACAATAAACACGCTCTCGTCACGGCCTAATTCTTCATCCATAGCCTGGCGGATGGCATCGATCAGGGTTATTTCAGCCACGACCCACCTCCTCGGCATACACCGGGAACATGGCGTCCGCTACGTCCGGGTAGTCGGCCTTCTCGGCAAATTGCACCGCATCATCCACCATTTCTTTGACCCGCGCTTCCATCTCTTCCAGTTTGGCCTTGGTGAGCAGGCCCTCGCCTTCCAGGGTTTGTCGGGCAACGGTCAGCGGATCCGTTTTTTTGGCCTCGTCAACTTCCTCGCGCGAGCGGTAGGTGCGGTCATCGTCATCCGAGGAATGCGGCGTTAAACGGTACATGCGGGCTTCGATTAAGGTCGGGCCGTTGCCGGCACGCGCATGAGCGACAGCTTCCGCAACTGTTGTGTAGACCGCATAAACATCCGTGCCGTCCACCGATATTCCCCGCAGACCCATACCGCAGGCTTTATCCGCTGAACTGGGAACCGCCATCTGCTTATCCGCGGGCACTGAGATGGCGTACTGGTTGTTTTCAACCATGAAGATGACCGGCAGCTGGTGAATGGCAGCCCAATTGACCGCCTCATACCACTCGCCCTGCGAAGTGGAACCCTCTCCCAGGTTAGTCAACACTACTTTGTCCTCTTTGCGCATTTTGATCGCCAGTCCAATGCCGGCTGCATGCGGGCATTGCGTGGCAACCGGCGCGGAATGGCTGACGGCGTTGGCCTTGCGCAGGCTCCAGTGAGACGGCATCTGCCGCGCGCCGGAGGTGGGTTCCGCTTTCTTTCCGGTTAATGCCAGCAGAAAATCGCGCGGGGTGTAGCCCAGGCAAATCATCAGCGCCAGGTCGCGGTAATAAGGAGTGACCCAATCCTCGCCCCGCCGCAAGGCGAAGGCTGCCCCAACCTGGGCGGCTTCCTGCCCGATTCCCGAGATATGGAATGCAATTCTTCCCTGACGGTGCAGCACCCAGGCGCGTTCATCGAGCCGCCTGGAGAGCAGCATCATCCAATACATCTCCAATTTGGTGTCATTGGACAATTCCATGCCGTTCCACCTCCACTCGTTGAGTCTTTCCAGTTAATTATTTCTCGAAATAATTAACTGGTTTCGATTGTCCTCGACCTCGGCTAATGATACTGTTATTGCCGCCGTTGTGCCGATATGAATACCCATGTCTGATCCAAAATACCCATCCCGGATGTGCCCGGCCTGAAAATCCAGTCGAACCGTCCGTAACAATTCATGGAATTGGACTCCTTACGACGTAACCCCCAGCAACCCCATCGCTTCCAACATTTCAGCATTGGATGTGAATTTAAACTCTTCCACTCCCAGCATCTCAGCCCGTTCCCGTTCAGCTATCTCAAGGGCAGCCAGGGCCTCTTTGTTCACTACCGGATGCGCCAGCTGCTGAATGGCAGCTGCAACTTTCTTGGAAGCATCGCCACTATCCGCAGAATTTTCACGTAAATACTGCATCACCGCTCTGGCCCCATTGACGCCGTCCTTGCGGGCCAATCCCACCAGCCCGGTACTGGCAACCCGCGACCAGCCTGCCACAAACAGGCCTTCTAGCGTCTTGCCATCGTCCGCCGAAAAGGCTTCGTATGAGACACCGTCAACCGGATAACGCGGGTTGGGATTCTTGTCAAATGCTGAAGCGTGCACCGGCAGCCCCAGGTTGTCGTCCACCTTGTCGCCAATGGCAAAAATGACCGTATCCACGTCCAGGATGTGGTAAGTTCCCAGCCCGCGGGCTTTGGTGTCATCACCGGCAGCCACCAGGGTGTTTTCTTCAACTTCCAGACCACCAACCGCCCCGCTGCCATTATCGACCATGCGAATCGGCGAGGACAGAAACCGCAGTTTGAAGCTGGCATGCCCCAACGGCGGAGTTTGTTTTTGTTTGGCCTCGTGGTAGAAAGCTTTGGCAGCCTGCGGATCCTGTCCAAGGGCGGTCATGATATGCGCGACCCGGTCAATTTCAAACTCGATAGCTCTGACATCCAGGTTGCCAATAACGTAATCCAGTTCCTTGCGGTCAAACTTGATCTCGTCGGGTCCGCGGCGGCCAACTGCAATGACCTCATCCACATTGCGGTCGGCGATCAGGTAATGGGCAATATCCAGCATCACATTGCCAACCCCAATTACAGCCACTTTCTTGCCGATTACCAACTGGTTTTGGCTGAAGGGCGGCAGCTTGTTGTAGTGATAGACCACCTCTTTGGCGTGGTACACCCCGATGAGGTCTTCACCGGGCAGCCCGAGCCATTTGGTGCCCTGAGCGCCGGCTGTCACCAAAATAGCGGAAAATCCCATTCGCCGCAGTTGTTCAAGCGACAGGTCTGCGTTTTTGCCAACTGTTACATTGCCATAATAGTCGATATTCGGGTGTGATAAAACCTGATGGAACTGCGCGCGCAGTCCATTTTTCATCTTATATTTATTGTGGAAAATCCCATATTCAGCTAATCCCCCAGGTTTAATGTCCCGATTAATCAAAGTTACTTTTACACCCTGGGTTGCGAGTTCTTTTGCGGCAAAGAGGCCGGCCGGACCAGCGCCAATGACTGCAACGGTTTGGTTCAAAGCTTCATCCATGTCTCTTCTCTACAATGAATATATTTTTGAGATTTTTCCTACCCGGAAAATAATTATACCGTGTTTTCAACCTATGTTTATCCAAGTTATGCTATAGTCGGAGTCAAGGGGTAATATAGACCGCGATCCTGCCCGCGATACAGTCCTGACCAGGAGAACCAATGGATCCCGAACCGTGCCAGACCCGGCTGTCCAACGGCCTGACCATCCACCTCAAAGAATTGCACACGGCTCCGATCATCAGCCATTGGGTCTGGTACCGGGTTGGTTCGCGCTACGAAGCACCGGGATTCAGCGGTATTTCTCATTGGGTCGAACATATGCAGTTCAAGGGAACACCGAAGTTCCCCACCAGCCAGCTGGATAAGGCCATTTCCCGCACCGGCGGTAGTTGGAATGCCTTCACCCACCTGGATTGGACGACGTATTATGAAACCCTGCCAGCGGACCAATCCGCACTGGCGCTGGATCTGGAATGTGACCGCATGCACAACAGCCTGTTCGATCCGGTTGAGGTGGAGGCTGAGCGGACGGTCATTTTGTCCGAACTGGACGGCAACCAGAACGAACCGCGCCACCGATTAGGGGAAGCGGTGCGCAAAGCTGCCTTTGACTCACACCCATACCGGAACGAAGTCATCGGGACGAAGGAAGATTTACAACGCATCACCCGCGATGACCTTTATCGCCACTACCAGCGTCACTACCAACCGGGCAATGCCATTATCGCCATCGCCGGCGACTTTGATACCCAGGAAATGCTGGACCAGGTGACACAGCGCTATCAGAACCTGCCTGGCAGCCCGGTCGAGCCGGTTGAGGTCTCCCCGGAACCGCCAATGACCGCTGAGCGCCGGGCAGAGGTAACGGGTCCTGGCAGTACAACCTATCTGCAAATCGCGTACCGGGCGCCTGCCGCCCGTGAATCGGATTTTTTCACCTTCGGCGTACTCGATTCGCTTTTGAGCGGACCCACTAGCTTGAATATGTTCGGCGGCGGCGGAACCACCAACAAAACCAGCCGGCTCTATAAAACCCTGGTAGAAACGGAACTGGTGGTCAGCGTCCGCGGCGGGATGCAAGCTACGATCGACCCTTACACCTACGAAATCGCCTGCACCCTGCGGCCGGAACGGACCCTGGAACAGGTTTTACAGGCACTGGACGATCAGATCAAGCGGCTGCAGGATGAACTGGTGTCCGTGGATGAAATTCACCGGGCTGCCAAACAGGCGCGCGCATTGTTCGCCTACGGCAATGAAAATATCACCAACCAGGCATTTTGGCTGGGCTATGCCGAGATGTTTGCCACCTATGACTGGTTCACCGGTTATGTAGACCGTCTGACACAGGTAACACCAGCAGAAGTGCAGCGCATTGCCCAGGTTTATTTGCAACCTCAGCACCGGGTGGTGGGCGTTTACCTGCCGGAAGGACCGGGAGAGGGAACACCATGACTGTGGTCAATAAGGTCACCCGCCATTCGCTGCCCGGTCCGGAAGATATTTCGCGTACGGTGCTGCCAAACGGCATCGTCCTGCTGGTGCGTTCCAATCAGATCAGTCCATCTGTTTCTTTCAGCGGCTACCTGCAGGCTGGCAGCTTCTATGACCCGCGCGAAAAACTTGGACTTTCAACCTTCACTGCTGCCGGACTGATGCGCGGTACGGCGTTGCGCAGTTTTCAACAGATCTACGATGATCTTGAGACCGTAGGCGCCTCCCTGGGTTTCAGTAGCAGCACCCACACCGTTGGATTCGGCGGGCGCAGCCTGGCGGAAGACCTGCCGATGATGTTGAAGCTGCTGGCTGAATGTTTGCAGCAACCTGTGTTCCCCCCTGAACAAGTCGAAAAGCTGCGGGCTCAAGCACTGACCAGCTTTGCCATTCGCGCCCAGGACACCGCCGATATGGCTTCGCTGACATTCGATGAAATTCTCTTTGCCGGGCATCCCTATGCCCTGCCGGAAGACGGGTATAAAGAAACCGTCCTGGCTATTCAAGCAGCAGACCTCCCCGCCTTTCACCAGCAGCACTATGGGCCGCATGGTATGGTCCTCTCGATCGCTGGTGCGGTGACCCCCGAAGAGGCTATTGACCAGGTGGGCGAATCGCTGGGCGCGTGGACAAACCCCCAGCAGCCACTGGCGCCAGATCTGCCGCCAGTTGAGCCATTAACCCAATCGGTGCGGCGTCATATTTTCATTCCCGGTAAATCCCAAATCGATCTGGTCCTCGGCGGGCTTGGTCCAAAACGCAAGGATCCGGACTTCCAGGCCGCATCCATTGGCAACCATATTCTGGGTCAATTTGGCATGATGGGCCGCATTGGCGACATTGTGCGTGAAAAATCAGGCCTGGCGTATTCGGCATCCACCAGCCTCAACGCCTGGATTTCAGCCGGGTCCTGGGAATTCAGTGCCGGGGTCAGCCCGGAAAATGTCGGAAAAGTGATCGATTTGATACTGGCAGAGGTCGACCGGTTCACCACTGAGCCAGTCAGCCAGGAAGAATTGCAGGACACGAAATCAGCTTACATCGGTAATTTGCCGTTGGGATTAGAATCCAACGCGGGAGTCTCCCGCAGCATATTAAATATCGAACGTTTCCAGCTGGGACTGGATTACCTGCTCAATTACGCCGCCAGTATAGAAAAAATTACGGCAGAGTCGATACTGGAAACCGCCCAGCGCCACCTTAACCCGGCCATTTTTGTCACCATTACCGCCGGTCCGCAGCCAATAGAGGTAGGATGATTTTACGAACTGGTGTGGATATTTTGGAAATCGACCGTATGGATTCGGTGTCCCCGGCGATCCGCCGGCGCTTTATCCAGCGGGTATATACCCCGGCAGAACGGGAAATCCTCGGCGAGGATAATGAGGCTTTAGCCGGGCGGTTCGCCGCCAAAGAGGCCGTATCGAAAGCGCTTGGATCAGGCATCGGATTCGTCCGCTGGCAGGACATCGAAGTTTTGAACGGCCCCTACGGCGAACCTGTGCTCAACCTGTACGGAAATGCGGTTAAAATTGCAGAAGCACTGGGCCTGGATACATGGTCTGTCAGCATCAGCCATTCACGCAACCATGCGGTGGCGGTGGCGGTAGCGATAGGCCAGGATGGACCAGTCACGGACAGGCATGAGAATCCTGGCAGTCAGTGATATTGAACTGAGTTTCATCTACAGTCTGCAGCTTTCGCAGCGGTTCAAGAACGCCGACCTGCTGTTCAGTTGCGGCGATCTGCCGTATTTTTATCTGGAGTTTATGGTGAGCATGTTGGACCGCCCGCTGTATTATGTGCGCGGAAACCATGCCCACGCCAAAGAATACACCACTTCCGGTGTGCGCCGGGAACCGCTGGGCGCAATAGACCTGCACCGCAAAGTCTTGCGCTCCGAGACAGGTCTGCTGCTGGCAGGCATCGAAGGATGCAACCGCTACAACAAAGGACCGTATCAGTACACGCAGGGCGAAATGTGGCAGATGGTCCTCGAGTTGGCGCCCCGCTTGATGATTAACAAAATCCGCTACGGGCGTTTTCTGGATATGTTTATCAGTCACGCCCCGCCCTGGCAGATTCACGATCAGGATGACTGGCCGCACCAAGGCATTAAAGCTTTCCGCTGGCTGATTCAGGTTTTTAAGCCGCGCTACCACCTTCACGGTCACATCCATATTTATCACAACAATGCCGTGCGTGAGACACAGATCGGACCGACAACCGTTATGAACGTCTACGGATATCGCGAATTTGAAGCCAATTTTTCACAGGATGAGGCAAAGATCGCGAAAAGCCACGAGGATCGTTCTCTTCCTGAAGGTTATTAATCATGAGTGATCCAGGTGAATATTCTTCCAATCTCAAACAGATCGCGGACTCCGAGTTCGATACAGCCTTGAGGCGCGGTTTTTGGCGCAGCGTGCTGAATTGGTTCAACAAACGTAACAACAACCTGCTGCCTTTCGATGAAGTCCGTAAAGTCCTGCCAATTCATGGGCAGTATTATGCTGGTTTACACGAGATCCAGCTGGACAAAGTGGTCGGCAGTGTGGCGCGATACAACGACTTTGACCGCGCTTTCCTACCCCGTCAAAGGCACATTCGCCAGCGCTGGATTAATATCGACATCGCAAAAATGACAGATGTCGTCTTACCGCCGATAGAAGTTTATAAAATTGGCGAGATTTATTTCGTGAAAGACGGAAACCACCGCGTATCGGTCGCCCGCGACAAAGGACAGGTTTTCATCGATGCGCAGGTCACTGAAATCGCGACTCAGGTAAAGGTGACCAAAGATACTGATATCAACACCCTGATTCGCGAACAGGAACGTTTGGAGTTCTTCGAAAAGACTCAATTATTGACGATCCGCCCCGCTGCCAGAGTCGAATTATCCATCCCTGGCCAATATGGCAAGCTGCTCGAGCACATCAGTGTCCACCGGTGGTTCATGGGCGAACGCTGGCAGCGCCCCGTGCCTTACCCGGATGCCGTGGCAGGCTGGTATGACGAAGTCTATCTCCCGTTGGCAAAGGTCATCGAGGAACAAAAAATCCTCAAAGGGTTCCCCGGCCGAACGGTGTCTGACTTGTACTTATGGGTGATCGAGCACTTATGGTATTTGCGCACACAATACCAAAAAGATGTGTCTTTGATCGAAGCTGCCGCGCATTTTGCCCGGGAATTCTCTCGAACACCGCGCAGCCGCCTGAACCGCATGTTCAGTAAGCTGGCTGAGATCATGGCAGACCAGACTTCGGTCGAAATTGGCATGCTGCCGGAAGATCTGATGATCGACGGCGGTGAAAACCAACCTAAAACTAAAAAAACATCCGGGGAGTCAGACTCCCCGAATACAGATAAAGGTTAATCGTTTTTGCCGATCCAAAAGTGATGCGGCAGGACGCGGGTATTGGTACGAATTTCCACCCCGTTGCGCTTACCCGCGTCGCTTTTAAGCATGCTTGGATGCACGAAACACAGGTCCGGTTTGGTGCCGTATTTCTTTTGATAGAAGTCCACCGCCTGAACAATTTTGCTATTCAAGTCGGATTTGGGGTCATTGTCGAACCATAACATTCCAGTAACCATGGCAGCCTCCATTGATCAGTCCAGGGTTTCAGGCAGGTAG
>DATBWK010000062.1:0-2872 GCA_036514835.1 Bellilinea sp. | reverse complement strand
TCAAGGTGCGTGACCGCCCGGATGAAGGTTTCCTGGGCGGCGTCATCCGCTTCGCTGGCATCGCCCAGGATCGAAATCGACAGGCGGTAGATAAAGGGAAAATACTCGACCATCAGGCATTCGTATACCTGCGGGTCGCCGGGCGAGACATTGGGGATGACGTTTTCCAGATGGGTCATGCGATTCGCCTACCTATGGATTAAAACGCACGTCGCGGGGAAAACCTTCAAATAAAGGCCATTAATGATTATAGGCCAAGTGTAGATTGTGGATTTTTATCTTTTTGGTGCGATGCACCTGACCATGGTGCAATCGCACCTCAAGAGCACGTGCAATGCATCTTGAAGATGCAATGCACGGAAATAAAGGCCGCATGCTAATGTTGGTGCATTGCCAGGCAGGTAACCTGCTATAATTTCCTCTGGGGAATCACACCATGCCATCCTCTCCAGTACCCGCCAAAACCGCCTGGAGTTCCTTATTCATCCTGATCGTGCTGGCCAGCCTGCTGCTGACTGCTTGTGCTACGCCCACGCCATCCCCCCAGGCCACCTCCACGCAAACGGTTACACCGTCCGCCACCCGGGGAGCCTCGGCAACCGCCACCCTTCCAGCGGTGCGCACCCCGCGCATAAGCTATCCTCCCTTACAACTGACCCCCATCCGCCCCACCCAGCCGCCACTGACCGGCATTGACCTGCCAACCGAGGTCAAAACCCTGCTGCTGATCGGCACCGACAGCCTGACGCCCTTCCCGGGCCGCAGCGACGCCATCGCGCTGATCTTCTATCACCCGCGCCTGGGCCGCGCCAGCTTCCTCTCCATCCCGCCAGACATCTTCCTTGGCATCCCCGGTTACACCATGCAGCGGCTCAACGTGGCCAATGCCGTGGGCGGGTTTGAGATGTTGGCGGATACGCTGGAATACAACTTTGGCGTACGCCCGGACGATTACGCCCTGGTGCATCTGGACGACTTTGTCTATTTCATTGACGATCTCGGCGGTCTGGAATTGACTGTGGCAGAACGCCTCCCGGGCATCTGCGCCGATATCCAGCCCGGGCGGGCCATACTCAACGGCGACCAGGTGATGTGCTATTTGCGCTACCGCACCGAAATGGACGAGTTGAACCGCAACCTGCGCCAGCAGGAAGTGCTGCGGCTGATCATTCAGCGCATGGTGCATGGCGGCACCCTGGCGCGTTTGCCGGACCTGTTCGATCTGTATTCCAACAGCGTCGAAACCAGCCTGTCGCTGCCAGAGCTGTTGAGCTACGTCTCGTTCATGCTTCGCCTGGGCGATTCAAACCATGTCGGCTATTTTCAGGTCAAATCGCCCGCCCTGGTCACTTGGCAGATCCCCGACGGCCTGAAACCGACCGTCTTTTTGCTCGAACCAGCCGCTTTGAGACCCCAGATTCAGGATGCAATCGATTTTGTGCTGATTCCCGCACTAAACACTGATTTAATCGTCACTCTGGAATACGAGCTGACCATTTCACCCACGCCAACCATCACCAGCACCGCCACCAACACACCCACCATCACTGAAACTCCCACCCCGACGACCACAGCGTTCCCTTCGGCAACACCCACCCGAACGCCAACAGTAACCGTCACCGGAACCATCACTCCGTTCACCGTCACGCCTACGCTGACACTGACCCCCTAATCCGTCGTAGCAATTCAATCTCAAATATGCTAAACTTAACGGACGCCAGTAGTGGGGCGGCTTATTCGGCAAAGTTCCTGCATAATTTGGTAAAGGATGACCGGACTCAAGCGTTTCTTGGCAAGGGGGTTATTGATTTTGGTTGTAGGGGGGCTGATCGCCACCGCCGCCCTGCAGTCCATGCCTGTGCGCGCCCAGGAGGAAACGCCAGTTGCTCCGGAAGCCCCCAAACGCCTGACCACCCTGACGGTGGATTACACCGCTTATGAATGGTGGCTGGTGCGCTGGCGAGGCAACGAAATCACCTGCCGCTTCATCATCGACCACGAAGGCCTGCCCATCAGCGACGAAATCCTCACCTGGTGCGGCGATATTTTCCATGCCGAGTGGAAAAACACCAAGCCCTGTCAATTAAGCACTCCGGGGCAATCGGTGGAAAACTGCCCCGGCAACTATCTGCACTTTTTCGAAAGCAAGCCGGCCAAAAAGCAAGTCGAGGTGGAATTGCCGCTGCCCAGCGTCTGTGTTTCCTTGACCGGCTGTTCAGTTGAGCCGCCCGGCAACCGCTGCGTGGGCACGCCGCAGCTGCAACTCACCGGCGAGGAACCGCTGCCCAACGAAGCCATTATCAGCATCCAGGGCATCTACCAGGGCGAACCCTTCACCTGCAGCGGCAACCCGTGTAACCTGCCGCTCAAACCGACCGGCTCACAGGGCGCCGAACTTGAATTTTGGGCCGATTCGAGTTTTGGCGACTCTTCCCAGCACTACACCGGGTTGGTGCGGGTGCTGCCGCGCGGCGATTTCATGTCGCCGGAAGGCGCATCCAGCGATGCTCCGGTTTATTATGTAGACGTAATCACCGATCAATGGCGCGGCGGTCCGCAGGCTTCCTGCTCCGATACCTGGCAGGCCTTCCCGGAAACCGGTGCGATCGAACCCTGGTTGACCACGCCGCTCAATGCCGCTGATTTATATACGGAAGTGTCGTTGTATTACCTGGCAGCCATGTTGATCACCAACAATCAGGTGGATGCGGACAGCTGCCTGAACGGCGGACTGGAAAGCCCGCTGGCTGCCAATGAATGCGGGCTGGCAGCCGCCCGGGACGAGGTCATCGCCTGGCAGAACCAGTTTGACGAGCAAATATTGACCGTCGGGCGCGAGACCGGCATTCCAGGGCAGCTGTTGAAGAATGTC
>DATBWK010000061.1:0-3430 GCA_036514835.1 Bellilinea sp. | reverse complement strand
TGCTTTTGTGACGGACAGACTGGTGCCGTCTGCTGTGGGTTTGCTGTTCAGTTCTACAAACCAGGCTTCCGGAGTCTCATCAATGTAGCCTTCGGTTTCGACAGTTGGCACCGGGTTGATCGGGTCGACAGGTTGGACATCCTGAGCGTAGGCTGGCATGAATGTGGTGACTGCCAGTACCAGAACCAGGAACACTGTCAGGCTGAATCTTTTTACCATCATATCCTCCCATACTTTATGAAAGTGGCTTATTCAATGATGTTGCAATGTCTGTGCTAAGGATTGTAACCGAATGACCTCCTTTGCATCAAGCCAGGTCCGGAAGTAAATCCAGGCTGCAAAAAGCCCAATCCGGTGGACGTGCCTTCGGCAGCCTGGCAATCTGCTGGTACAGACCCATGGCATTGCGCCCTCACTTCGCAGTGAGTTAGCCTTTTCGGGCAGGGATCCTGCTTTGAGTAAGATATTCGTTTAGTTAATAGATATATTTTACCTACAACTACAGTTTGATGCAAATGATTCTAAAAAATGGGCTTTCAGAGGAGGAATGGATCAAAATCTGTCACACCAAAATTTAGCGGCATGTCACTTGGTTTTTATCCTTTTCTCCGGTAAACTCTTCGTGTATAATCCTCAGACAACTGTTCTTCAATTTGACCTGAACTTCTCGTCTGATTTTCCTCTCAAGTCACAATCTCATAAAGATTTACCGTTCCATCGGTTTTTTTATTCGTAAGGCCGTTTTCCACTCGAGCAAGAACGAAAGGATTTCCTTTTATTCATGGTTGATCGTGCGGGCGTGAAGCGAGCTTTAAGCCGGACGTATGAGGCGTTGCTGCCGCTGCTGGCGGTGCCAGTCGCATTCCTGATTGGCGCGGTCATGCTGGCAGCTTTGGGCGCCAACCCATTGGAATCTTACGGCGCGTTGCTGCAGGGAGCCTTTGGCGACACATCCGGGCTCACCCAGACGCTGGTCAAGGCGACGCCTTTGCTGCTGGTTGGACTGGGCGTGTGTATCGCCTTTCGCGGCGGTGTCATCAACATCGGCGGCGAGGGTCAAATTATCGTTGGGGCTCTGGCAGCCACCGCCTTTTCGATCGGGCTGAGGGATTTGCCAGGCTGGTTCCTGCTGCCCATGAGCATGATTATGGGCGCGCTGGCCGGGGCATTTTGGGGCGGCATTCCGGGTGTTTTGAAGGCCAAATTAGGCGTGAATGAAATCCTCAGCACCGTGATGATGAATGCCATCGCGATTCAGTTTTCCAACTACATGCTGCGCGGACCGATGATCGATCCAAAAGAGATCGAGCAGGGCACGCGCATTGCCCAATCGGCGCTGCTGCCAAAGGCTGTCTGGCTGACCCGCCTGGTGCCGCAGACGCTGCTGCACTCCGGCGCCATCCTGGCTGTGATTCTGGCAGTGTTGGTTTATATCTTCCTGTGGCGCACCACCATTGGATACCGTATTCGCGCGGTCGGCCTGAACCGGGATGCGGCTAAATATGCCGGTATCAAGGTGCCGTTCTACCAGGCGCTGGCACTGATCTTGGGCGGCGGGTTTGCCGGGCTGGCGGGCGCGGTGGAGGTGATGGGTGTTCAACACCGTATGATGGAAAATCTATCCTCCGGTTACGGTTTTTCCGGAATCGTGGCAGCCCTCTTTGGCTCGCTGCACCCGCTGGGGAGCATCCCGGCGTCGATTTTGTTCGGCGGTTTGCTGGTGGGCGGCGATAAGATGCAGCGCGCAGTTCAGGTGCCTTCCTCCTTAATCACCGCGCTGCTGGGAGTGGTTGTATTATTCGTGGTCGGCAGTCAGATCTGGACGCGCTGGCGCGCCCACAAGCGAGAAACCCATGGGTGAGTTATTTACCCTTCCCGTTCTGCTGGGGATTCTCTATTCCGGCATCCGTCTGGCGACTCCGTACCTATTCGCTGCCGTTGGCGAGACCTTCGCGCAGCGGTCAGGCGTGTTGAACCTTGGCGTCGAAGGGATCATGCTGATGGGCGCCTACACCGGCTTTTTCGTCGGCATTAAATCAGGCAACATCTGGCTGGGGCTGTTGGCTGCCGCGCTGGTTGGCATTCTGATGGGCTTATTAATGTCGGTGATCAGCATTACGCTGCAAGCCGAGCAGGGCATCAGCGGTATTGGGCTGCATTTATTCGGGCTGGGACTGTCCAGCCTTCTATTTAAAACAACGCTGGGCAGCGTAGAGTCGATCAATGGATTCAAGCCGGTGCGCATTCCGCTGCTGGCAGACATCCCGTATGTCGGCGAGGTGCTGTTCAATCACAATATCCTGGTATATGCCGCATTTTTGCTGGTGCCGCTTTCAGCCTGGTTCCTGAACAAGACTACCTTCGGCTTGAAGATCCGCGCGGTTGGCCAGAATCCCCAGGCAGCGGATACACTTGGCGTGAATGTCATTCGCGTGCGCTATTTCTGCGTGTGCCTGGGCGGCATGCTGGCGGGTATCGCCGGAGCGTCGCTGTCCATCGCATTGATCAACCTGTTCCAGGAAAACATGACCAACGGCATGGGCTTTATCGCGGTGGCGCTGGTGTACTTTGGCGGTTGGCGGCCGTACGGCGTGCTGCTTGGCGCGCTGCTCTTCAGCTTTGTCAACGCCTTCCAGTTGTGGATTCAGGTGAAGGGTATTAATATTCCCTCAGATTTTGCTATCATGATGCCGTATGTGCTCACTATTTTGGCGCTGGCATTTGCTACCAAGCGTGCCCAGCAGCCGGCGGCGCTAACCAAACCGTTTGAACGCGGTGAAAATTAGTCCAAGGAGGCAGTAAACAGGAAAAGTTCTAGTTGAGGTTCCCACTGATGTGGATGATGCGATCCGACCTACTGATATGCTGAAGGAGAAAAAATGAAATCGACCTTTTCCCGTATGATGGCGCTGGTTTTGCTCGTTGTTATTTTGGCCGCCGGCTGTGCCCCCCAGGCTACCCCGGCCCCAACTGAAGAAGCCGCGACCGCTTTCAAAGTCGCTATTGTGATGCCCTCCTCGATCACCGATATGGCTTTCAGCCAGTCGATGTTCGAAGGTCTGAAAAAAGTCCAGACCACGATGGGCGGCGAAAGCGCCATGGAAATCGCCTATTCGGAAAACTTGTTTAGCGTTCCGGATGCCGCTGCCGCTATCCGCGACTATGCCGACAAAGGCTACAACCTGGTGATCGCGCACGGTTCGCAGTACGGTACATCCCTCGAGCAGGTTGCCCCGGACTTCCCCGAGACTTCGTTTGCCTGGGGAACCTCGCTGGACACCTTCCAGGCTTCCGGCATCAACAACGTCTTCGCCTACCAGGCTGAGGCTCAGCAGGGCGGTTACGTCCTTGGCACGATCGCAGCCCTGATGTCGAAAACCGGCATCATCGGCGAGACCGGCCCGGTGGACGCTGGCGATGCCAAGCTGTA
>DATBWK010000060.1:0-7720 GCA_036514835.1 Bellilinea sp. | reverse complement strand
GGGGCTTTGGAACTGGGAACCGCCGCCGAAAAGGACCCGCGCCTGGTGGAATTGATGCTGCAGGAAAGCCGCAGTGTTCTCCGCTATCGTCCGGGAACGATCATTGTCGAGCATAAAGCCGGTTTTGTTTGTGCCAACGCTGGAATCGATCACTCCAATGTCGAAGGTCCGTATGGCAATCCCGAAGATTGGGTTCTGTTGCTGCCCGAAAATGCTGATGAATCGGCTGCCAGAATACGATCGGTCATTCAGGAACAAACCGGCAAGCAAATCGGCGTGATGATCATCGATTCTCATGGCCGGGCCTGGCGGGTGGGTACGGTAGGCGTTTCCATTGGCTTCTCTGGAATCCCCGGGTTGGTTGACCTGCGCGGGCAGCCAGATATTTTTGGTTATCACCTGCGGGCAACACAGGTTGCGGCAGCGGACGAGCTGGCTGGATCCGCCTCGCTGGTGATGGGACAGGCGGATGAGCGCATACCGGTTGTCCATGTACGCGGGTTCCCATTCCCGCTCCGGGAAGGTCATTTTAACGAACTGCTCCGACCGCCAGACTTGGATCTTTTTCGCTAAGAGGGTTCAGCCATGTATGCAATTATCACGGATCTAGACAGCCACTCTAAACTCAAGATTGAACAAATCCGCTCCCGCACAGTCAAAGCTTGCGGCGGTGATCCGGTTCCATTGCATTGGCCGCTGCATCTATCATGGCAAGGGGCTGAATCCTACGATCTTGCTGAAACCGAAGACCGCATGCGTATGATCGCGAAAACCGTTTCTCCGATCGTCACCAGGACCGCCGGCGTGGGTGTTTTCACAGGTCCGGCGCCCGTCCTATACCTGCCGGTGACGCGCACTCCGGAACTTACCGCCTTGAACGAAACCCTGTGGGAAACTCTAACGCCGCTCGCTAAAAACAACAACGACTATTTTTCACCCGATCGGTGGGTACCTCACGTCACAATTGTTTACGGCACTCCAGAGGTGACGGAAGCCATTGCCTGCATGGCTGGCAGCTTGCTGACCGAACCCCTGAATCTTGAAATCACACTGGATCACATTTATATGGGTTATTTCAACGAAAATGACTATGGCGTCGCTTTCCGTTTTCCATTGCTTGGCAAGCTAGACGAGGCACAACCATAGTCTCCTGCCTCTATCCTCTAAGGTATAATGAGAGAGAAAATTTACTGAAAATAAAACTAAATAACCATCACCTGGTATGTATTAAAGATATTCAATCCGGGAGGTCAGATAACCAATGAGCCTTTGGGCGATAGTACCGGTAAAGCCGCTGAGAAAAGCAAAATCTGGGTTGTCAGAAGTATTATCGGAAGATGAACGTGCGTTAATGATCTTTACCATGTTGAGTCAGACCCTGCGGACATTGAAAGAAGTCCCGGCGATCGGTCATATTTTGGTAGTCAGCAGCGACTCAGCTGCGCTGGCTATGGCCAGAGAATTTGGGGCCCGCACGCTGCAGGAGGATGGTCAAACCGGGCTGAAAATTGCCTTAAAACGGGCTGTCGTGGTGGCGAAAATGTACAACGCCAGCGAGGTATTGATCCTTTCAGCCGATCTGCCTTTGCTGACCCGCCGCGACATCGAAAAATTGCTTTCATTAGCCAAATCTCCACCGAGCGTAGTAATCGCCCCGGACCGCCACGGCGCAGGCACAAATGCCATCTACCTGAATCCACCCGATGTCATCGATTGTACGCTGGGGGCAGGTTCGAACGAAGTCAATTTGAAAAAGGCGAAAAGCAAAGGAATTGAAGTTGAGGAATGCCACCTGACCACCCTTGGCCTGGATATTGACCAACCGGAAGATCTGGCCTTGTTGCGCCAAATTGAAGCTTTCCATGTAAATAACTGAAATCGTTTTACCTGAGACACCCAACCCACCGACGTTACCCCAGGAGGTTACATGACAGAAAGAGTTGCCCTTTACTTGCAGGACGCCCATGACCTGCGCGATGGATTGGATTACGTAAAATACGCCGAACAACGCGGCTTTGAAGCTGTGTGGCAGGCAGAAAGCCGCCTGGTGAGGGATGCCATTGTCCCCATGGCAGCTTACGCGGCTGTGACGGAAAAATTAAAAATCGGTTCAGGCGTGATCAACAACTGGACGCGCAATATTGGCTTGCTGGCGTCCACTTTCCTCACCCTGGACGACCTGGCGCCAAACCGCATCATCTGCGGCATCGGTGCGTGGTGGGATCCGCTGGCGAAAAATGTTGGCATCGACCGCAAAAAACCATTGACCGCCATGCGCGAGACTGTCACCATACTACGGCGGCTGTTAAACATGGAACGCGTCAGTTTTGACGGCGAGTTTGTGCATGTATCCGGCATCGAATTGGATGTCGTGCATGGCAGACGTGAGCCACGCAATGTGCCCATTATGATCGGCGCCACGGGCGACAACATGATGGAATTGACCGGCGAGATATCAGACGGTGCGGTTTTGAATTATTGCGTTGAGCCCAGCTACAACGCCAGAGCGCTCGAATTATTGGATGCGGGTGCAAAGAAATCCGGTCGGCGGGTGGATGATATCGATCGCCCGCAGCTGGTGGTTTGCTCAGTGGATTTGGATCATGATAAGGCCATTGACAATACCCGCGGATTATTGACTCAATACCTGGCGCAGCAGCCGCATATTGCCAAGGCTTCCGGCGTTTCCATGGATATTGTGGAAAAAATTCAGTCCATTCTCGGTTGGCCGGCTACTAAAGAACAGATTAATAAAGCCAAGTATCTGGTGCCGGACGATCTGATCACGCGGATCACAGCCTCGGGAACGCCAGATGAGGCGCGTGCCAAGGTGAGCGAGTACCGCAAGAACGGCTGTACCTGCCCGATTTTGTATCCAGTTGGCGGAGATGTGAAGCTGCTTATTGATACGTTTGCGCAGCAATGAGTCAGAAACAGCCAAGTGCCCGGTTTTGTTTCGTCTGCGGTGTCGAAAATCAGCATGGATTACAACTGAAATTTTACGACACCGCTCCCGGGTGTGTTGAATCAAATTTGATCGTCCCAGAGCATTTCCAGGGTTTCCCCGGAATCGCTCATGGCGGTGTATTAGCTTCTGCCCTGGATGAAGCCGCCACACGGACCATCCTGGGAGCGAACGGCTCGCGTCGCATGGTCGTCACCGCTTCGCTGGAAGTGCGGTTTCGTAAACCATGTCCTCTGAATACACCCTTGAAGTTGATTGGCCAAGTCAACGAGGACAAGGGTGAGATTATTCTGGCTTCAAGTAGAATTGAGGATGAAAGTGGCGCTATTTTGGCAACTGCCAAAGCTGTTTTGGTGGAAGCCCCAGCCGATCTGACCCGGAAAATTGAGCTACAGCCGGAAGATTGGAAAGTTTACCCCGATGGAGAGTGATTCATGATCACAGCCTACTATCGACCTAAAACCATGGAAGATGCGCTGGAATTGTTGTCGCGAACCGACGGTGTATATCTGCCGCTCGGCGGTGGAGTCAATCTGAGTCAAATGCCGGAGAGGGTATTTTCCGTCGTTGACCTGCAATCACTCAGGTTGAACCAAATTACGCAAGAGGGGCAATTCCTTCAGGTTGGCGCAACGACAACGCTGGAAGCGCTCCACGAGTTTGAAAACCTGCAGTCTGGCATAAATAGCGCGCTTCAACTCGAGGCAAATTACAACTTACGCCAACAGGCAACCGTTGCCGGAGCGCTGGTGTCCGCGGATGGACGCTCAACACTGGGGACAGTGCTTCTGGCATTGGATGCCTCTATGCATTGGGTACCCGGCGAGCAGGATCAAGGGTTGGGGGAATGGTTCACGCTGCGTCAAGCACCTGCCGATGGCAAGCTGATCACGAAAATTCAAATCCCGCTGAATGCCGGTTTAGAATTTGACAGTGTTGGCCGTACGCCGGCGGATTTGCCAGTGATTTGCGCCGCAGTGGCTAAATGGCCTTCAGGCCGCACCCGCATCGCGCTGGGCGGGTTTGGTGAAGCTCCCATACTGGCATTGGATGCGCCTGAACCTGGCGGCGCTGAAGCCGCGGTGAAGGATGCGCTTTCCCGTGCGGCAGATGAGTGGGCTAGCGCAGAGTACCGGCAGGAGTCGGGCGTGAAATTGGTTACGCGCCTTCTCGGTCAGGTACTGACATTATAGGCTCACCACGAAATTTAAAGTCGAAGGATAACCGTATGCTGATCTATTTCACACTGAACGGTGATCTGGTTGAGTGGGAAGTCCAACCTTCCGAGACGCTGCTTTCAGTATTACGCCGGCAAGGGATGTTTGGGGTTAAATATGGCGGATGCACCAAAGGAGAATGCGGCGCCTGTACAGTGCTGATCGACAAGAAGCCTGTCAACTCGTGCACCACTTTGGCTGCTCAGGTCACAGGCCACCAAATTGAGACGATTGAAGCCATGGGTCAGCATCCTGACCAGGGCTGGAAGAAAACCAGCGGCTTGCATCCAATACAGCAAGCGTTAGTTGAGAGCGGCGCCATACAATGCGGCTATTGCACTCCGGCCTTTGCGTTGGCTGCCCGGGCATTGATCGATAGAAATTCTAATCCAAGCGAGTCTGAGGTTCGCGAAGCCATTTCCGGCGTCCTTTGCCGCTGTACCGGCTACATAAAACCGGTCCAGGCGATCTTACGGGCGGCAGCGGTGATGCGTGGCGAGTCGGTCCCGCCAATCCTCGGAACGCCGGAGAGCGAAGCACCGGTTTGGCCAATAGGTACCCTGCCCGAGGTAAATTCACCTTTGGGTGGTGACACCTGGCCTGAAACCACCAGCCAGACACAGGTAATGCCGAAAATTTGGACGTCGCAGGCAGCCAGGGAAAAACCAAGAACAAAAATTGGCCGCCCCGAAATCAAAGTGGATGCCATCAAATTGGTGCAGGGAAAGCCGGCATTCTCTGCCGATATCGAGAAACGCGGCATGCTGGTGGCAAAAGTGCTGCATTCACCGCTGGCGCATGCCATGATCAAATCGATCGATTTGACCGCTGCGCGCGAATTGCCTGGCGTGGCGGCAGTTTTATGCTACATGGACGTTCCGCGGGTGATCTATTCCACCGCCGGACAGTCGGATCCTATACCCGGACCGCTGGATGCCTTCTCGCTGGATCGAAAAGTCCGCTTCGTCGGCGACCGGGTGGCCTTTGTGGCGGCTGAAACCGATGAAATCGCGGAACAAGCTTTGAAATTAATCAAAGTTGAGTACGAAGAACTGCCCGCGATCATCGATTCACGCCAATCTATGCAGCCAGACGCCGTTCGTATTCATGATGAACCCGAATATGTCAATTTTGCCGATTCGAACCCGGCCAAAAACCTGGCGGCAGAAATCCGCATCGATATCGGCGATGTCGAAAAGGGATTTGCCGAAGCCGATAGAATTTACGAAGAAGAATACGCGGTCCCCAAGGTGCAGCAGGCGCACATCGAACCGCATGTGGTGGTCACTTATTGGGACGAGGACGACCGCCTGGTGGTGCGTACCAGCACCCAGGTACCTTTCCACGCTCGCCGCATTTTGGCGCCGGTGCTGGGGTTGCCGGTCAAACGCATTCGCGTCATCAAACCGCGCATCGGCGGCGGTTTTGGCGCCAAGCAGGAAGTTTTGATCGAAGACGTGGCTGCCCACCTGACCATTGCCACCGGCAGACCAGTCATTTACGAGACAACCCGTGAGGAAGAGTTCACTGCATCCCGTTCGCGCCATCCCATGCGTGTGCGCTTGAAAACCGGCGTCAAACTGGATGGAACCATCACTGCCAACGCCATGTATGCCCTATCGGATACCGGCGCGTATGGTTGCCACGCCTTGACTGTCACCGGCAACACCGGGCATAAAGCCATGGCTCTGTACGTGGGCGATGGACCTTACCGCCTGAGTCCCAACATCCGTTTCTATGCCGATGTGGTGTACACCAACACACCGCCTGCTGGCGCGTATCGCGGTTATGGCGTGCCGCAGGGCTTTTGGCCGTTGGAACGACATATTGAACATATTTGCCGCGACCTTCGATTAGATTCGATCGATTTTCGCTTGAAAAACACGCTGCGTTCGGGCGAACTGCACCCCTTCAGCACCGCATGGAGCGAGGGACGTGAACCGGTTCCGGAAATCGTCCATACCGTCGGACTGGAAGAATGTGTACGGCAGGCAAAAGCTGCCATAGGCTGGGACCAAAAGTACCCGAATACTGTCTGGCATCAAGTGGAAGGCAAGCCGCACCTACGCCGCGGCATTGGCGTCGCAACGGTGATGCAGGGAACGGCTATTCCATACCTGGATATGGGCGGCGCCAGTATCAAAATGAACGACGATGGATCGTTCAACCTGCTGATTGGCGCCACCGACCTTGGCACGGGCTCGGATACGGTTTTAGCCCAAATGGCAGCTGAGGTGTTGGGTGTGGAGGTGGATGATATTCTGGTGTACTCCTCGGATACCGATTTCACCCCCTTCGACAAAGGTGCCTATGCTTCCAGTACGACCTATATTTCTGGTGCGGCGGTGGTGAAAGCCTCGGAAATGGCGGCTGAACGCATCAAAGCGCGGGCGGCTAAATTGATCAACAGACAGGCTGCCGGCGAAGAAGTCGTTGGTGATGATATATTGTTGGAAGATAACCAGGCGCGCACGCTGGATGGGCGGTTTGTATCCTTGAAGGATATAGCTCTGAATGCGCTGCACCACGACAACCAGGAACAGATCATGGGCATCGGGTCCTATTATTCACCGGTGTCACCGCCGCCTTTCGCGGCTCAATTTGCCGAAGTTACCGTTGATATCGAGACTGGCAAAGTAGTGGTTGACCGGCTGGTGATGGCGGTAGACTCGGGTATTATCGTAAATCCACTCACTGCCAGCGGTCAAATCGAAGGCGGAATGACCCAGGCGCTGGGCTACGCGGTATGCGAAGAAATGGTGTATGATGGAAAAGGTCGCGCTCGCGAGGTGGACCTCAATGAATATCACATCTTCCGCGCAGACGAGATGCCAGCGCTTGAGACGATCTTCGTCCAGACCTACGAACCATCCCATCCCTTTGGCGTAAAAGCAGTAGCAGAAATACCCATGGACGGAGTCGCACCGGCAGTTGGCAACGCCATTCTGGACGCCTGCGGCGCCGAGGTGCTGGAGAATCCAGCTACCCCCGAACGTGTATGGCGTGCCTTAAAGCGCGTAAACCAATAACCGTAGAAATGGATTTTTGACGAATGACCAATATCTATCAAGCCATCCTTGAGCTTGAATATGATCATCAGGCGGGTGCATTATGCACCATCATCGACACCAGCGGTTCAACCCCGCGCCATGAAGGCAGCAAGATGCTGGTCTACGCCGATGGCAGTTTCATAGGCACAGTCGGCGGCGGGGAGGTGGAGAACCGCATCAAAAAAGAAGCCCTTGATTCGTTGGTCGACGGAAAAACCCGTTTACTCAAATACAGCATGGTGGATCCCAAATCCGGCGACCCGGGCGTTTGCGGCGGCACAATGGAGGTGTTTGTGGAACCGATGATCCCCAACCCGTTGATGGTCATCGTTGGCGGTGGACATGTCGGCAAGGCAGTGGCGACACTGGCGAAAATGTTAAAATTTCGCGTAGCCATTTCTGATGACCGGCCTGAGTTTTGCACGCCGGAAATGAACCCGGATGCGGACGAGTTTTACTGCGTTCCGATGGAAAAACTGGCCGACTCC
>DATBWK010000059.1:0-3340 GCA_036514835.1 Bellilinea sp. | reverse complement strand
CACCTCCTAGACTGGTGATGAATACCGGCAGCAAGAGAAGCGCCACCCAGCCGTAATTCTCTTTGAGCCGCTGCCAGGGGGTACGGTCAACCAGGTAGCCAAATCCCCAGCCGGCAGCCAGCAACATGGGCAGCGCAATGTGAACCGTCAACCAGGGCATGCGTTCACCAGCCATGGTATAGGCGAACAGAGCAGAAGCCGACCAAAAGATCAACAGCGCCAGCACCGGCAATTTTTGATTCTGATTGAAGATAATGGGTTCCGCGGCTGGTTCCACGACCTCATCCGGCAGGATTTCCAACCCGCCAGCGATCTCAATTTCTACCTCCAGCGGCGATGGTTCATCAAAGCTGACGGCGCCTGCTTTGACCTCGGGTTCCTCGGGGAGTTCATTCGGGGCGAGTGCCGGACTGTCACTGGCAACCTGTGTCCATTTGGCGTACTTGGTGCCAAAATATACCGCTACCAGCGTGCCAAAAGCCGCCAGGAATTCATAAATGGGTATTTGGATCAGTGCATAGTAGTACCAGGGCTGCTCGCCGCGATACACAGACTGCTGAGAAAGCCAGTAGCCCAGCCCGCCAATGATGCCAGTGAAGAAGCCGAAACCGTTGGTGAAGAAGGAAGTAAAAAAGACGGTTGAAATGGCATAGAAAATGACAAAATTAGGCAGCCAGATGCGCGGCTTCCAATTCATGCCGATGAATATGGCGATTCCGGTGATCACCACCAGGAAAATGGAGGCCCGGATGATGCCTGGGGTCGAATAATCGATCGGGTCCCAATTCAGGCCAAGCAGTGACCCCACCAGCTTGATCGGGAAGGCGGTTAGGATCGGCATGATCAGCGTGCCGACCAGGATCAGCATATCAAAGGAGCGTTCCTGTTTGAGCGCTTTCCAGCCAATGTTGCGCAGCAGAACGTAAACTGCCAGCATCAGTAGAACAACTGCCACGATGACACCGCCGCCTTCGACAACCCTGATCCAGGATAGAGTCTGGACCACCTCGCCGGCAGCTTCAGTTTCCGGCGTTGCCGGCGTCACCGCCCGGTTGGCAATAGCATTCCAGGATGCCAACCCCAACGTCATCAACAGAATAATGAGCGCTCCTGATAGCGATAGCAGGAAAGTGTTCCTGGCTTTTGGCTGCGGCCAACTGGCGCGTGCGATTCGTTCCATGAACAGAAACGCCAGGAAGATCAAGAGCTGGGCTGCGTAGATGTAATTGGTCTCTTTGGTGATGAAATGCATCGCGGTTGCAATGCCCAGAATATACAGGGATGCTATTTTTCCGTCGTGCAGATACTTGAGCACCGCATACAACGTCGCCACGCCGTATAAGGCAACGAAAGCTTCGTTGCGGGTGTAGCGGCCGTAAAACAGCATATAAGGCGAGATAAGAAACAGAAAGCCCGCGATTAACGATCCTGTCCGTCCAAGATAGCGGCGGAAGCCGAACATGACCAGCACAATGGTGGCAATACTGAACAAGGCGGCGGGCACGCGCGCCGAAAAGTCGCTATCGCCTAACAGGAAATAGGTCAACGCAACAATGTGGAACTGGAACGGTCCATGGGTGATGGGGTCATGCCGGTATTGAGACCCGCTAAAGATGTCGAAGGATGGAATCACATGATTGACTTCATCGTGACTCATCACCCGTTCGCCGAGGATGTAAAAACGGCTAAAGATCGCCAGCACCAGAATGATGACGATCAACAGGTTTTCAATTTTGAATTGCGGGAGGGATTTAAAAACAGGTTTGTCCAACCAGGATTGCGATTCGAGCGTTTCGACGGGTGTGTCCATATGGGCAATATTTCTCGAAGTTTTAGGGATGGATTAACGCGTTGTTGACTATACTTTATAGCAGATATTCTGGCAAGGCTTGATGATTTCAACGGTTGACAGCACTCTCGCGGGTTCTAATACTCTGCTCAAGCCGCCTTTTTCCGCGTAAAATTGTAAATAAACAATCTTGCCGTAAATTATTATTTGAAACCAAAAGGATCTGTAATGAAATCGGATCACAATCCAGCCAACCCGCCCGTGCCTTTTCAAAATGCCTATTGGGTCGTCCCAGGTCAGCTACTAGCGGGCGAATACCCGGACGAGATGGAGGAACACGGCACCCGTCAAAAAATCCTGCGCATGCTGCAAATGGGCGTCAATGTCTTCATCGATTTAACCAATCCGGGAGATGTCTGGGCTTCATATCACCACATCCTCCAGGAAGAAGCCGCCGATCTGGGGGTTGAGGTCGAAATCCACGAGCACCGCATCGCGGATTACGGCATACCCGAACCGCTGGAGATGAAATCGATCCTGGATAAAATCGACCAGGCGGTGGCAGCGGAAAAAGTTGTGTATGTCCATTGCCTGGCAGGCCTGGGACGCACCGGAACAGTAGTCGGCTGCTATCTTGTGCGTCATGGCGAGGATGGCGAGGCGGCGTTGCGAAAGTTGACCGCCTTGCGGAAAGCCACTTTGAAGGCGCACATGGCGTCACCGGAACATCCGCGGCAGGAGATGATGATCCTGGAATGGCGGGTGGGGCAATAGTATCAAAGGGGTGGGTATGGAGCTTCAGATTCGCGAATTTACACCGGAAGATACACTTCCGGCCATCGATTTATGGAAAAATTGTGAAGGAATAGGTTTAAGCCCGGCGGATGCACCCGAACCAATCGCGATTTATCTGGCGCGCAACCCTGGCATGAGCTTTACCGCCTGGGACGGCGGGGAGCTGATAGGGGCAGTTCTGTGCGGTCATGACGGACGGCGCGGATACCTGCATCACCTGGGGGTACGCGCCGATTACCGCGGACGCGGGATTGGGCAGGCGTTAGCCGAACGCTGCCACGCAGCTTTACAGGCTGAAGGTATCGATAAAGTTCATATTTTTGTCTTCCGGGAGAATCATGCTGCTCTGGCGTTCTGGCAGTGCATCAACTACCAGCCGCGGGAGAATTTAGCGCTGTTGTCGTGTAATTTAGACTGAGAGAGGAGCGCGTTTACCGCAGCGCCTTGCGCCAACCATTGGCTAAAGCCTCTTCTTCGCTGCAGAACCAGCGCTCGCCGTACTCTGAACTGATTTTGGTCTTCTCGTAAAAACTCATACCTGGCAGGTGATAAATCTTCTCGCCTTCCATGGAAATGTTTCCCTTGATCGAGCAGCCGCTTTGTTCGGCCGAGCAGCCGTTTGGGCAGCCTGCCAAAACGGCTTGCGTTGGTTGTATCTCGGAGGTCGGCGCTTGGTCGGTTGCCTGGGATTCAGTCGGCAGAATCGCCAGCGGATTGGTGCGCGTGGTTCCCCGGGCATTTTGCAAGGTCTCGTTG
>DATBWK010000058.1:0-10604 GCA_036514835.1 Bellilinea sp. | reverse complement strand
ACACCCAGAATTTGCGCCGAAACAGGTTCTCATGCCCGGTATGATCCGCGTGCTCGGCGCCGTGGTCGGCATGCTCCGCATCGCCTTTAGCCCCCATAGCCGCGGCATGCCCAGCATGTTGCTCCTGCGCATGCCCGGCTGAGTCTACTTCCCTGGTCTTTTCTGGAACGGCATCTTCATGCGCACTATGCTCATTCATCGTATGATCGTCCATGGTAGGGTCATGCATGCCGTGATCATGCGTGCTGTGGTCATGTGTTACGTGGTCGTGTTTGTCATGCGCGTGCCCACCGGCTTCTGAATCCTTTGAAGATGGCTCATGGTGCAAATGTTTATCCTCGGGTTTCATTGCGCGTCCTTCCTGGATATAAACATAATCTGCGAAATTTCTTGCTATTAATCATAGCGCACCCCGCAACCCTTAAGGCCGCAGCGTGCGCTATGAATGCGTGTGGATTCTGCTTTTACGGAATGAAATCGTCCACATGCACGTGCAGCCCTTTAGCCAGCATTTTCATGCACAAGAAGCCGTTGCCATTCAAATCTTCAGCCACACCGATATGATGATCGGGATGATCCATGTGATCGCCAATCTCGTGCAGCTCAAAGCCTGTCGGGCAGGCGGAAGGTGCCTGGCTGGCCGCCAGCACTGGTGATACCAGTGTAAAAACCAGAACCAGGGCAGTCAATACCGTTAACAAGGTTTTCTTCATGCGTGTCTCTCCTATACCTCTAATCGAAAGCCAATCATGATAAATCTTATCACATTAAATTTGCCTTCGTTAGAGCCTTAATGCCTATTTTTTTGCCGTAGATTTGAACCATCGATCCTCATTTTCATCTTCATATCTTGACATTCTTGATTTAATTTATAATAGATGGTCGGGTTGTGACCAACACAGCTTTACCTGCACTTTTTGATGATGAAACAGCACAAACTCAGGAGAATAGGTATGACCGAATCAAATAAACTCGAGATTCACCCCGGCTTATCCGTCCGCGACCTGCACAGCCAGTTTGACGGACGCGTCATTGTCCCCGGCGACGACGGCTACGACCAGGCGCGCACCTCCATCTATGCCGGCGTCGACCGCCGGCCAGCGGCATTCATCCGCCCCGCTAATGCGGACCAGGTGGCTCAGGTCATCGCTCTGGCGCACCAATCCGGTCTCGAATTGGCCGTACGCAGCGGCGGTCACAGCCTGGCTGTGCACAGCCTGTCCAACGGCGGCATTGTGCTTGACCTGGCCGAAATGACCGGCCTGGAAATCGACCCCGGGCAGCGCACTGCCTGGGCGCAAAGCGGGCTGACGGCGGGCAAGTACCTTGCGCAAACGGCCAAACACGGCCTGGCGACCGGTTTCGGCGATACGGCTACTGTAGGCCTCGGTGGGCTGACTTTGGGCGGAGGCGTCGGTTACCTGGTGCGGAAGTATGGCCTGACCATCGACCAGTTGCTGGCTGCCGAGGTCGTCACTGCCGACGGGCAGCAGATATATACCGACCCACAATCCCACCCAGACCTGTTCTGGGCGCTGCGCGGCGGCGGCGGTAACTTTGGCATCGTCACCCGTTTCAAGTACCAACTGCACCCGGTTGACCAGGTCTTTGGCGGCATGCTCATTCTTCCCGCCACCGCCGATGTCATCGCCGGCCTGGTGGCCCAGGCCGAGGCTGCCCCCGAGGAATTATCCATCATCGCCAACATCATGAAAGCTCCGCCTATGCCATTCCTGCCGCCGGAAGCCCACGGCAAGCTGATTGCGATGATCACGCTGGTATACGCCGGAACGGCAGAGGAAGGCCAGAAAGCCGTCGCTGGCATCCGCAAGCTGGCAACTCCCATCGCCGACATGCTCCGTCCGCTGCCTTATTTGGAGATGTTTCCGGCTGAAGAGGGCGACTTCCGTCCCATCATAGCATCCCTCCCCGTGTACGTTGACCAACTCGACCGCACGGCTGCCGCGCTGATTCTGGACCAGCTGCAGGCCTCTACTGCCATGATGCCAGTCTGCCAGCTGCGCGTACTGGGCGGCGCGGTCGCCCGCGTGCCGGATGACGCCACCGCTTATGCCCACCGTCAGCGCCGCATGCTGGCCAATTTTGCCGGCGTGCATATGAATCCGGCTGAAACCCCTGTTCACCAGGAATGGGCCAATCAGAGCGCCGGCTTGTTGACCGCCGGCAAGGACAGCGGCATGTACGCCAATTTCCTTGGCAATGTAGACGCCGCCTCCGTGCGCCGAGCCTACCCCGGATCCACCTTCGACCGGCTGGCGCGGGTCAAGGCGCATTACGACCCGGACAATTTCTTCCACCTCAACCAGAACATCCCGCCGGCCTAGCTGCAAACCACGTCGTATTGAAATACTTGATCACCGTCGCCCAAACGATTTACCTCTTTAACCATCGGATGAACCGGCACATGTGCCGGTTCATCCATTTAGGTTTTTCAGTTGCCTTCGATTGGATTATGTGAAGAGGATAAATCAGCTTTATTCGTTACGGACAGGTAACCAGCGGGTTCCAATCTTCGAACATGCCATTTGGGTTGTCTTTCCCGATCCAGGCGTGCAGGACATAAACGCCCAGCGTATCGTTCCGATGGAAGGTTTGTCCATGCAGTTGGGGCAGTCCCTCAAGGTTGGCATCCTCCCAGGCTTGAATCGGCACGATATATTCCACCGCTACAAATTCGAGCTGTCCATCCGCGCCTGTCGCGAAAACCAAAGCTTCAGGCCGAGTCCGATCCAGCCGGGTGTCAAGCATGTCGGTGTTGATGTAATGGTACCCCATCGCGCCAACGCCAGGATTTACAAAGCAGTGGTCCAGCCCAGGCACTAATCCCCAGCCAGCCTTCAAGGCATTTTCGGGGGTCTGAAGATGTTTGGTGGCAGATCGCACATAATTCAGATCATCATTTACGTTAGCAAAGGCAACTGTCGCAGTCATGGCAGCCAGTACGAAGACCAGGCCGAAGAGAATTAATTTATTACGTTTCATCGTTCACTCCTTTAATCAGAATTATTGATAGAAATAAGGATCCAGCACACGGACTTCCGTGATGCTGTCGACTGGCAGTCCGTTGCGCTGCGCAGCGCTGCGGACCGCCTCAGGCGAGGGTGCATCGTAAACACAAAACGTTTTGCCCTTATCGCCTGTCACATACGAATGGACCCAGGTGACGCCATCTTTGGCATTGTTACCTACCACCATCAGGCAGGTATTGGCCCCTTGATCGTTAACGGGGATGGCAAGGCCATCTGGGAAAGTACGCTCGACTATATATCTTGGCATTTTTTCTCCTATTCACATCATCTCAATGAACCAATAATTACCGTGCATGGGTATAGTCTGCCAGAAAACCGAGCATGTTTCGTCGGGGAAAACTCGACAATTTGGCAGCCCGCACCTCTACAATTAAATAAAAAAAGCCCGCCGGATTTTTTTAAGAAACCGGGCGGGCAGTAATACTTTTCTTTCTGGAGGACATTCTCCTTTACCTGTTACGGTCGTCGGTTTCTTCCAGACCCACTTTCAGTACCCAGGTGGCAATTTGCACGCGTGAGTCAAAGTCCAGTTTATTGAACATGCGCGTCACATAGGTCTCAACCGTTTTCAATTGTACGCTCATCATTTCAGCAATTTCCCGGTTGGTCTTCCCCTGAGCGATTAAAACAGCCACTTTACGCTCCTGCGTGGTCAACCCGCTAAATTTGGCTTTTTCAGCCTGGGTGATCGAGAGCGAAGCAGCATCGATGGAGGTTAGCACTGGTGTCATAGCCAGATCGACGACTTCAGCGATCGGCAGGGTACTTCCCTCATCCCAGGCAGCCTCAAATGCTGTCTGTCCAAGCGCGCCGCGCAGGTCACCCAGGATCTTTTCATAATCCGGTATGTCTGCTGGATCGATGACCGATTGGAATGGCGCACGTAAAGACGCGGCGGCGGCGAAGACCTGCACCGACCGCTGGAACGCCTGGCGGCGGTAAGGAGAGGGGATTGACTGGGCTTGAAGAATGGCCGCCTCCGCCAGCTTTTCAAAACACCAGGCGGTGCCGCCCCGCTCACCGATTTCGATACGGGTGGTCAGGCTTTCCACCATCACTTCGCGCATTCGCTCGTAGTTCCGCTGCAGCATCGCGGACCACCCCAACGAGCCCAATGTTGCAGCTACACCCCACCGCTCCCCCAGTTTGCGCCGCAGCGCAAGACTTTCCTCCAGAAGGCGGTTTGCCTGGTCAAACTTGCCCTGGCGTACCGCCAGTTCTCCCATGCCCGATAACACTTCGCCGAGGAGTGAAGATTCTCCCAGCGCTCGGATCAACGGTAAGCTTTCATTGATTAACAATTCTGCCCGTGGGTAGTCACCGTCCCGCATTGCTGCCCAGCCTAACTGCATCAGCATTTCAGCGATCCCACGCTTCTCGTTCAATGCCCGGTAAATGTTCAGCGAATCTTCAATCAACACAGATGCCTTGGGGTAATCTCCGATTTCGGTAGCCAGTTCGCCAAGTAAATCGAGTGCCCGTGCGACGCCCAACTGGCCTTCCGGGCCAAGTTGACGGCAGATTTCCAGGCCCTCCTGCGCCAGGGCGTGCACCGCAGGATAATCGCTCTGTAAATAGGCCAGGTTAGCGCTCCACAGCAGCGCCCAGCCCCGCGCGTTGTTCCGCTTCTGGGGATCTGACAGGCGCAGCATTGTATTCAGGCGCTCGCGTCCCTCGCTAAAATCACCATGCAACCTCCAGAAACGCCCGCATGCCGCGGCTAAACGTAATCCCAGTTCTGTTCTGCTAGCAGAAGAATGGGACCATTCCAGGGCAGAGCGGATGTTGTCGTGTTCGGCGGTGAAGTAGTTCAACCAGGCAGACTGATCGGGGCCAGACAGGTGGACCACGTTCATCTCCACCCAGCCAAGAAAATATTCCAGATGCCGGTCGCGAACCACATCGGCTTCGCCTGCTTCGACTAACTTCTGATGCGCATACTGCCGGATGGTTTCAAGAAAGCGGAAGCGCCTGCTATTGGGAGTTCTGTCCGCTATCACCAGTGATTTGTCTACCAGGTTTGACAGGCTGTCCATCACTTCGTTCGCAGTTATGCCGCCGCTGCAAACGGCTTCGGCCGCCTCGAGCGTCCATTCAAGCGCGAAGACCGAGAGCCGCCTGAGCGTAATTTGCTCGGATTCCGACAGCAGTTGGAAACTCCAATCCAGGGCAGCTTCCAGGGTCTGATGCCGGAGCGGGGCTGTGCGCAGGCGGCTGGTGAGCAAGTGGAAGCGATCATCCAAACGTTCAGCAATCTGCCGGGCAGAAAACGTGCGCAAACGGGCAGCGGCTAGTTCAATGGCCAGCGGGATCCCGTCCAGGCGCCGGCAAATTACAGCAGCCCAGGGGGCGTTTTCCGCATCCAACTGGAACCCAGGCAAAGCTGTCTCCGCGCGTGCGGCAAATAACTGGATGGCTTCAGATTGTTGGTAACTTGCCAGTGCGGTCTGGTCGCCGCCAGGACCGCGCCAGGGTTGTGGTTCCGGTAAGGACAGCGGCGGGACCATACTAACTATCTCACCGGGAACGCCTAAAGGTTCGCGGCTGGTTGCTAGAATCCGGATATGAGGACAGGACTCCAGAAGCGATGCGCTAAGCTGAGCAATTGCTTGAACCAGGTGTTCACAATTATCGAAGATCAGGAGGGCTGCGCGAGATTTGAGGTAGCTCATCATGGAATCGCTGATCGGACTTTCTGCCTCTTCGCGCAGACCCAATGTACATGCAACTGCCCCGGCCACGAGGTCCTCCTCAGCGATCGAAGCAAATTCCGTGAGCCAGATACCATCCCGAAAGGCCCCCCGCAATTCGCTCGCAACCCGCAGCCCCAGCCGGGTTTTTCCACATCCGCCTGTCCCGGATAATGTCACCAAATGGTGCTCCGAGATCAGTTCTTTAACCCTGGTAATTTCCTGCTGGCGACCAATAAATGTGCTTAAAGGTACAGGTAGATTATCGAGGTGAGGTGAGTGATTGTTTGATACGCTCATCTATCCGACTCAATCTATTTGATGAACACGGACCTTCATCCATGACCATCCGAAATGGTCATCAATTGATGCCTGATTTGGCGGCAGTTGCTGGGTTCCCCATCTGCTGCCTCGAGTTCCATTATGACAATCTCCATGTAAAGTGTCAATTGCATAACGGTTGTCCAGTCAAGTGCGATGGGTGCGTTTCTTCAATCCGACAGGTTTTTGGATAAAAACATTAGGCAGCCCAGAAAGCACAAGACGGCAATGCTGGAATGGCTACATTCCGAAATGTCTGGGAGTGACAAATGCCTAATCCAACCCGGACAATTTCTTCCACCTCAACCAGAACATCCCGCCGGCGGACCATTGACCTTGTAGGGGGCCACTTCGCGGTTTGCCCGTACTATGAGCCTTCTTGTAGGGGGCGACCTATGTGTCGCCCTTTTGTTTACAATTTCCCACAGTCGTCAAGATTATGTATTTTACGTCTATGGAATTAATGCCTCCATCGGCACTACCGAGACCTGCTCGCCGGGCGGCTGCCACCTAAACTCCAGCGCGCTGCCCCCGCCTGCCTGGAAATAGTCAACTTGGATCGGGTGATCCCCCGCCGCCAGCTCGACTTGAACATCAATGTCGTTGGTTTGATTGGGCACCAGGCCCACCCCAATCACCTCACCGTCCAACGTGATGCGCGCGCCGTCATCCGCGTTGATGATCAGCCGGTACTTCCCTGCGGTGCTCACCCGCAGCTTGCCGCTAAACTTGGCGCTGAACGCCCCGGCAACCGGTTCCTCGTCCGGCCAGGCCAGCAATAAAAACGGCGTCGAGCGTGTGCACAGCGGTTCGCCGGACCAGCCGGTTCCGCGGTAATAGGTACCTGTCAATCCCTTTTCGGGCGGATCAATCATGAACCAGGACTCGGTCGTTATCTCCGCCGTCGAGAAGTCCTCGTATTTCGCCATCATGCGTGACGGCTCGCTGGACGGACCGGCCTCCCAGCGCACTGTCACGGGATGCAAGCCGCTGCATAAGAACCGTTCACCGGCTGATTCACTTTCATCGATAACCAGCGACATGCCGCCCGTGGCGGAAAATTCGTAATAACCGCTGCTTTCCAATCGCAGGCTGCCGCGCCATTCCACGCTCTCCACACTCGAGAAACCGGCTGGCAGGGTTAAATTGGCTGTTCTGCCATTAACAACTTCGCCTGTTTGCAGACGCGCCGTGAATTCCAATCCCTGAATGGCAGCCAGATCATCGCGCGGCACTGTCACCCGCAGGTACAGCGGCTCCGACTCGGCTGGCTGCACTGTTTCGATGCTGGCATGCGGGTAAAAGGTCAAAAAATAGTCCGCCACCGGCTGATAAGCCATCTCCAGCAGGAAGACGGCATCCTGACCGTTGGCAGCGATCGGCAGCGTATCCACCGGGCGCACCAGCCGGTATGGCGGGTTGTCCAAAGTGTTGATGCCGGTTTTTGGCTTCATGGAACCATACACCAGGAAGCGCATGGGTGAAAAAGTGTAGAAATCAGGCGTCAGGTAAATGGTTTGACCGGATTCCAAAGCGCCGACCACTTCATTCGCCACGGCATACTCCACCGGGTTGAACCACGCCTTTACCTGCGGCGATACCATCTGCCGCTGGATAAACACGCTGCTCTCCCAGGCTGCCGCGCCGATCAGGCAAATTCCGAACAGTGCCGTGCCCGCAGTCCGTAAGACGGTACTTAACCGCTGTCCATTCTGGCTTGGCTTGCCGCGCAACACCCGGAATGACCCGCGCAGCACGCGTGACAGCACGTCGCCAGCCAGTAAGGTAACCGCCGGCAGCGCCGTCAGCGTGCGGTACGACTGCGGCGACTCGCTGTGCGAGCTGAACACGCCGCCTGCCAGCCCCAGCAGCAGCCATAACCACAACAAACCGCGCCGCCGGTCGCGCAGCCGCATCGCGGCATACCCCAAACCGATGACGAATAAGGCGCCGGTCACCGGGTCGGTCTCGGGTTCGTAGGGCAGGTTATGCTTGCCCTGGTGGTCGCCGACCTGATGGAAAAAGCGCAGCTGGTCTTGAAAATTGAGCAACAGCGGTCGCAGACTGCCCTCTCTTTCGATGTCGCCAAACACGCTGATCTCGTTGACCCGGTTGCTGAAGGTAAACGGGTTGGTGATATACGTCACCGCCAGCGGCGCGAAGGCCGCCATGAAGGCAAAGCCAAACAAAATGATCCCCGCCAGGTGGCGTTTCAAACTCGTACGCACCCCGTCCGGATCTGTCAGTAGCCAGTAAATCAAAAACAGCCCCAGCGTCGCCAATGCCAGCCGGCTGCTTAAATAGGTATACATCATCAGGCCGCTGATCACCCCGGCGGTGGCGTAATCGCGAAAGCGCCGTTCGCGCAGCCCGCGCAGCAGGAAATATGTCGCCAGGATTTGGAACAGCGGCACCGCCGTCTCGTTCCAGCCAAAGCGGCTCATACTTAAATGCCAGCGGCTGACCGCGGTGAAGAGCATGGCTGCCAGCCCGCCCAGCGGTCCAAACATCATCCGGCCCAGCGGAAAGACCGCCAGAACAGTCAAAACGGCTGGCAATATCGAGATGGCTTTGAGAGTGTACCAGTTAGCACCAAACAGGCGGATCATACCCGCCATATAGTAGATATAGCCGTTGGGTGTTTCGTACCAGCCCGTGGCGAAAGGCGATGCTCCGTTCCCTTCCAAAATTTGCAATGCGTCAAGAGCGCCGTTGGTTTCGTCCACATAGATGCCCGGCGGGAAAATATCCAGGCGGTACACCCGTAGAAAAACGGCCAAAGCCGCGATCATTAAAAAGCCGGTGATCTCCAACCAGCGCGGCAGGGGAAAATCCGGTTTTGGACCCGCAGCTTCGACCCCGCGGTTATTCGGCTGTGGCCCGTCCGGCTTGCCTAATAAATGACTGCCAAGCAGCACCAGTCCCAGGCTGATCAGCCACGGCAGCACCGTCCCCTGCCACTGACGGTAGTCCGGCCACAACCGGCTTACCACCCCGGTCATCAGACTCCCCGCGGCAATCAGGCACAGCCAGCCGCGTTTTCGCCAGATCGCTGCGCCGACCGGTGCCAGCGCTGGCAGCGCTGAAGCCTCAGGCAGCCAGGCGTCCATGCGCCGCAGGGCATACCCGCCCAACAGGCAGACCGCACCAAAAATCGCCCACAATCCCAGGCTGCTGCTGGCAGCTGCCTCGGGTTGGCGCAGCAACCAGGCACCCACGACCCCCAGCAGCAAGGCTGCGATCAGCAGGAAATAATCGAAGCTGCGAGAATGCCGCGCGGTTTTGGCTGGCTTCATTCCAATGAGACGACTTGATAGATTTTCGCGGCCCCCTCAGCCCCCTCCCGGCTGAATACTTCGCTGAGCTGGCCTTGATCGACCAGTGTTTGAAATTTAGGCAGGCCTTCCGGCGCATAGAAGGCGCGTTCCAGGTCGCCCACAATCACATAGGTGACCTCGTACCGCCGCAGGAATGCCAGCGCGGCCTCAAGGTCAGCCGTGTCGTAAAATTCTTTCACTTCCGCGATGCGCCGGTCGACAATCGCGCCGTCCATCAACGAGTTATGCTGCCGCACATGCCAGCTCCAGCTGGCTACCGCCAGAAGCCCGGTGTTGATCGCGTAGCGTCCGGTTAACCGGTACTCGCCGCGGATCCCCTCTACAATGGTTGGCGTTCCGACCGCATTTTCCTGCAGGAAGCGGATGCCGGCATAATCGTAGCCAAGGTGCAATTTTGAGCCGCCGTCATCATATACCGCCCCCAGCGCCGGATCATAATCTGCGTTGACATTGACCGCCTCGCCCAGCATATAGTCCATGCCGTTCAGCGTAACCGGCGGGTTTTCGATCTCCGGCCAGCGGTCGCTTACCCGCGCCGGGATCGCGCTGAGCGGGTAGGTCAATGCACCGAGCACCAGCAGCGTCAAACCGACCGCCCACGGCCAGCGCCACTCCGGAATCCAGCTGCGCCACTGGCGCAGCAGCATCGCCAGCGCCGCCCCGGCTGCCAGGCTGAAGAGTGCCCACACCTGCATGTAGAATTTGAAGACCACGTTCATGCGTGCGCTGTCACCCTTGAGCGCCACCACTTCCACCAGCAGCGTCAATGCCAACCCGACCGCGAACAAGGCCAGCACGAACTGCCTGGCAGGCTCCTGATTCCGCTTGAAAACAAGCAACCCGATCCAGACCAGCAGCGGCACGGCTGCCAGAGCTGCCGGTATGTACCGAATAAAGACCCACAACAAACCTGCGCTGACCGCAGCTCCAATAATCACCGGGATCCAGCCCTTACCGACGGGCAGATTGATGTCGTAGCGGTTGGCCTTCCATTGTTTCAGTTGTTCCTTCAGCCAGGTATCCGATTCCATGACCAGGAATGAAATTAGCACAAACAGGAACACCCCGTGCACGGTCAGGTAATCCCCCAGCGGCGTGCGCGTGCCGGTCCAGAGGTTCACCGAGTTATAGCCGGTGGTAAACCACTGGCTGAATGGGTAATATAGGCCAACGCTTAACCCGATCACCAGCGCCAGCTTGATCAG
>DATBWK010000057.1:0-3317 GCA_036514835.1 Bellilinea sp. | reverse complement strand
GGATACCAGGCTTCAGATATGCCTTCATCCGGCTTGACGTTGAGGAACTGGTTGAAAATGAAGGTGAAGACCACCATGGTCACAATGGGTTGAATGATCGCCCAGGCAATACCTAAAACTGCCTGCTTATAGCGCACTTTGATATCGCGCCAGGTAAGGAAATAGATCAGTTCACGGTACAACCACAGATCGCGCAGGTTGACGGCTTGCCAACCGCGCGGCGGGCGTATCAGGGTTACCGGTGACTCCGTTCGAACGGTCATATTCCCTTTCGCAGACTCGGCGGCCTTAAGTCGGCCGGAATCGGTGGTCGTCATGCCTTGACGCGCTGCGCGCTTTGCGCGCGGTACCAGTCGATGGTGCGGCGCAGCCCTTCCTCAAAGGATACAGTAGCCTTGAAGCCAAAATACTCTTCAGCCCGGGTGGTGTCCAGCCCGCGGCGCGGCTGCCCGTTGGGTTTGTCGGTATTCCATACCAGGTTCCCGTGGTAGCCGGTGAGGCGTTGAATCAACTCCGCCAGGTCCTTGATGCTGATCTCGTAGCCCGAGCCAAGGTTGACCGGCTCGGCGCCGTTGTACTTTTCAGTCGCCAGCAGAATACCCTCGGCGGCATCCTCAACATACAGGAACTCGCGGGTTGGTGAACCGTCGCCCCACACCTCCACCTGGTTGACGCCGGCTTCCTGCGCCTCGAGGAACTTGCGGATCAGCGCGGGGATCACATGCGAAGATTCAAGGTCAAAGTTATCGCGCGGACCATACAGGTTGACCGGCAGCAGGAAGATGGCATTAAAACCGTACTGCTGGCGGTAGGCTTGCGCCTGTACCAGCTGCATCTTCTTCGCCAGGCCGTAGGGAGCGTTGGTTTCTTCGGGGTAGCCGTCCCAGATGGCATCCTCTTTGAACGGCACCGGGGTGAACTTGGGGTAGGCGCAGACTGTGCCGATGGCTGTGTACTTTTCCACGCCGCGCTTCCAGGATTGGTGCATCAACTGGGCGCCCATCATCAGGTTGTCATAGAAAAATTCAGCCGGGTGCAGGCGGTTGGCGCCAATCCCGCCGACGTGCGCTGCCAGGTGAATAACCACATCCGGGCGCGCATCATCCAGCAAGCGTTCCACGTCCTGCGGATTGACCAGATCGTACTGCTCGATGCGCGGAATAAAAATGTCCTTGACGCCGCGCTGGCGCAATTTCTCGGTGACGAACGAGCCAAGGAATCCCGCACCGCCGGTGAGCGTCACCCGGCGCGTAGCCCAGAAATTCGAATCGGTCATAGTGTTAATCTCGCTCCTCTGGTTCAAGGAATACTTTCAAGCCGCGGATAACCAGGCGCGGGGCATGCGAATCTTCCACGATGGTCAGCCCCTGTTCCAGACAGGTGAGCCGGCAAACTTCAGCCACGTCGCCGCTGCCTTCCAGCTGTACTGTCCGGTGACCCTGAGCCCGTACATCTTTAATCACGTCCAGCATCCGTTCGCGAACAAGCCGGTAGAGGTGGAACGAATTTTGAATATAGTCGATCGTCAGCCGGGCACGCAGCGCCAGACCGTCGGCGGTGATGATATAACGCAGCTTACGGCGCTCGGCGCGCCGCACTTTGACGTATCCTTTCGCAACCAGGCGTTTAAGATGCCAGTTGATTGTCCCGACAGCTACTCCAAGCTGAGACGCCAGTGATGCCTGGGTCGCGTCGGGATCTTTTTCAATGTGCTCAAGGATGATGAGATCGCGACTGGTTTCAGGTGGTGTTGTCATCATAGGTCAATATTCAATTGTTGAATTATAAACTCGCGTCCCAAATTGGTCAAGGGACGGATTTTTTTCGAGGTTTTAACGGCTAAATTGCCGCGTTTCGCTAACCGTGCGCCTGCTGCTCGAGGTCCAGATCGTGCTTGACCATGCGCTCGACCAGCTGCTCAAATGTGACCGTTGGCTGCCAGCCCAACACTGTTTTGGCCTTGTTTGGGTTGCCGCGCAGCTCGTTGACTTCTACCGGGCGGTAGAACTTAGGGTCAACCCGTACATAGTCTTCCCACTTCAGGCCGGCCAGCGAGAAGGCCAGCGCCACGAAATCGCGCACCGAATGCGAGACCCCGGTCGCCACCACATAGTCATCCGGCGTTGACTGCTGCAGCATGCGCCACATGGCCTGCACATACTCCGGCGAGTAGCCCCAGTCGCGGCGGGCGTCCAGGTTGCCAAGCGTCAGCTCGCGGGCGTGCCCATACTTGATGGCTGCCGCCGTGCTGGTGATCTTGCGCGTCACGTATTCATGCCCGCGGCGCTCCGACTCATGATTGAACATGATGCCGTTGCAGGCAAACAGATGATAAGCCTCGCGGTAATTGCGCACCAGGTGGAACCCGGCCAGCTTCGAGATGCCGTACGGCGAGCGCGGATTGAACGGTGTGGACTCGTCCTGCGGTGAAACCGGCGCATTACCGAACATCTCGGACGAGCCGGCAAAGTACAGGCGGCAGTGCGGCACCAAATCTTTCAACGCCGCCAGCAGGTAGTGCGTGCCGTTGATGTTGGTGCTCAGCGTCGAGAATTCATCCTCGAAAGAATAGCTGACAAAGCTCTGCGCCGCCAGATGATAACATTCAGCCGGCTGTACCTCGCGCACGATGCGGAAAACACTCGGGTAAGAATCGATCGTACCGGCGTGCAGCTGCACCTGGTCCAAAATATGCGAAATGCGCGCCAGGCTGCGGATCGGGTCTTCGAGTTCGACCTGGCGCACAATGCCGTGCACATCGTACCCCTGCTCGAGCAGGAATTCCGCTAAGTAAGAGCCGTCCTGGCCTGTGATTCCGGTGATGAGGGATGTGGGCATGGGATAACCTAGAAGAACAACGCAGAATGAAAACAAATCAATGACTTTGGAGAATTTCTTAACTCTTCATCCGCAAGAAAGTATATCGTATCTATATACAATGAAACCCATTATTTATTAGCTGATCTCAAATTATTTTATGATTACGACATTTAATTTTAGTTGTCAGTCCATAGGTAAAGGTCCAATATGATATACTTTTTCAACCATTCATCAGGCTTTGCTTGGTTTTACGGGGTTAGGCCACATCAATTAATGCGTTTTTATACTTAATTCTTCCGCTTGTAATAAACAATAGTCATGTATCTTTATCCCTCCTCTGTCATTAGATGGCCTTTTTTGGATAAGGTCATTTGATTCTGCATGCTTTATTTCTGGAATATTTCAATTGATAAAGCTAGTCCTAAAACTAATGGGGAGGGGAGGCGAGGTAAATATTTTCAGTGGCTGAGCCGCCTAATTCTCAGACTCCTCTCAAG
>DATBWK010000056.1:0-13172 GCA_036514835.1 Bellilinea sp. | reverse complement strand
AATGCTGTGGCTGCCTGGAAAATCATGCATTCTGGTGCGCGCAACTTCCCGAATTCATACCAACTGGAACAATTAATCAAAGCTAATAACTAAAAGAGCGTAGTCTAACAAAAATCCCGGCCGATTAAGGTCGGGATTTCGTTTGTCAATAAAAATGAGTCCAGTCGGAAGGGTTTATTCTTCCAACGCAGCCGGTTCACCCATTTTCCGCTGGCGATAAACGATCCGCCCGCGGGTCAGGTCGTAAGGGGACATCTCAACACGTACGTGGTCGCCTAACAGGATGCGGATATAGTATTTGCGCATCCGGCCGGAAAGATAGGCCAACACCTCGTGACCATTGTCCAACCGCACCTTAAACTGGGTGGCGGGCAACGCCTCGATGATGGTACCTTCAACACGAATCTTATCTTCTTCTTTGGCCATAATCTTCTCCTTCGCCGGAAAGGTCAAACACCAACCCGGAACTCAGCCATACATTTTCTTACTCGCCGCGTGAGTATTGGCGGCGCTTTAGTCGGCGAATTGCCTTCTTTTGTTCCACCCGGCGCAGCTCACTCTTGGAAATGAACCAGCGCTTGCGGCGAACTGTGGATAACACACCGCTTTTAACTACCTTTTTACGGAATCGCTTGAGCAGCGAATCACCCGATTCATTGGGTCGCAGTACTACTACTGTCAAAGCACTCACCTCCATTCCGTGTCAAGGGTGGTACCGCTTGCAGGCAAGAAACTCGGCTGCAGATCGCGATTGCAGCCGAGTTGAGAGCAATAAACAATTCCTCGTTATGCCCAGGGCTTTCAGCGATTCTACCTCCACATGGTGCAAGCATGTACAGACAAGCTATGTAAAAGCGGGATAACCCGCATACTACCCGTCATTATACCGCAGGTTTGTTAATATTGTCAAATAGTTGGGGGCAAAGTAAACCTAGCCAGAGTGATTGCAGGTTGCTAAAATTAGCCATATCGTGGAAAATTTCAAGCGCCGGATTATGTTCCAGAATGGACTGGGTCACCTTTGGATCGCAACTATGGCTAACATTACACGAACGTGTGACTCAATCAAGAAATATATTGATAAGCCCGTCATTTATTAACTACCGCATGGTATAAAACCAAAATACCTACTAATCCGTAACATTCAATGTCTGCTACAATTTTTTTGGAGGTGAATGGTGGCCTTTTTGGAGCAGCCCGGTTTTCTTGGAACGACCGCGTCGTTAGCGACGGACCTTACCCTCAGCTTGATAATGATCTCGATTATTTTGTTTGCCATTGGCGCTTGGTTGGCGGTAAAGGGACGGTTCAAAGCTCACCAACGGATTCAAACTGTTGGCGTGATTCTGAACACAGTGGTCGTTCTAGTAACGATGGTTGGGGCACTGATCCAATATGTTTTGCCTGAAATTCCCGCCCGGTTAAACGAAAGCTACTTCAGCCTCTCGCTCATTCATGCCATCGTTGGAACGATCGGCGTGCTTCTTGGCGTGTTCATCGTCCTGCGAACCAATAACCTGGTCCCCAAACGGTGGCGGTTTGAAAACTACCTTCCGGTTATGCGCTGGGCATACGCCACTTATGTGCTGGCAGCCGCGCTAGGGGTCACCGTGTACCTGACCGCTTATCCTGGCAGATAGCTCAGCTTTCGTAATCACCACCTCATGCAGCTCCCAATAATTGACCCTGGGAAGGTGTTCAAGATTAATCACAAAAACGTGATGGTGTTCTATCACGAATTTGAATTAATTCAGTTGGTATTGTATGGTGTATTGAAATTTAATCTAGATGGTGGGGTTTAAACTAAAAAAGTCTCTTGGCAATGACCTACTCTCCCAGGAAGTTACCCTCCAAGTACCATCGGCGCTGACAGCCTTAACGACCGGGTTCGAGATGTTACCGGGTGTACCACTGTCGCTCAGATCACCAAGAGACTTTCTTATTCAAAAAGTTAAGGTTGAACGAATAGTATGTGTGAGGTCCCGCGTCAATTTCATTCAGAAAAGTGCTGAGTTCTCCGCATCACAGCGGAAGCCCTCGATCATTAGTACAGCTTAGCTTAACGTATTGCTACGCTTACACACGCTGCCTATCAAGCAGGTGGTCTACCTGCGATCTTACTCCCTTACGGGAAGAGGGATCTTATCTCGAGGCGAGCTTCCCGCTTAGATGCTTTCAGCGGTTATCCCTGCCAGACATGGCTACCCAGCGATGCCGTTGGCACGACAACTGGCACACCAGAGGTCTGTCCACCCCGGTCCTCTCGTACTAGGGGCAGCTCCTCTCAAATCCCTTACGCCCACAGCGGATAGAGACCGACCTGTCTCACGACGGTCTGAACCCAGCTCGCGTACCGCTTTAACGGGCGAACAGCCCGACCCTTGGGACCTTGTACAGCCCCAGGATGCGATGAGCCGACATCGAGGTGCCGAGCGAAGTCGTCGATATGAACTCTTGGACTTCACCAGCCTGTTATCCCCGGGGTAGCTTTTATCCGGTAAGCCACGGCCCTTCCACTCAGTACCGTGGGATCACTAAGCCCGTCTTTCGACTCTGCTCGACGCGTTGGTCTTGCAGTCAAGCTCCCTTATGCCTTTACACTCTACGGTTGGTTTCCATTCAACCTGAGGGAACCTTTGGGCGCCTCCGTTACATTTTGGGAGGCGACCGCCCCAGTCAAACTGCCCACCTGGCACGGTCCCCCACCCGGATTACGGTGTGGGGTTAGGATCTAAACATCATCAGGGTGGTATTTCACTGGCGTCTCCACCGAGGCTAGCGCCCCAGCTTCATAGACTCCCACCTATCCTACACAGACAATGCCCAAATTCAATGCCAGGATGCAGTAAAGCTCCACGGGGTCTTTTTGTCCTGCTGCGGGTAGGCCGCATCTTCACAGCCATTTCAATTTCGCCGGGTCCTTCGTTGAGACAGTGTTCTAGTTGTTACGCCGTTCGTGCGGGTCGGAACTTACCCGACAAGGAATTTCGCTACCTTAGGACCGTTATAGTTACGGCCGCCGTTCACCGGGGCTTCAGTTCAAAGCTTCGCTTGCGCTAACCTCTCCCTTTAACCTTCCGGCACTGGGCAGGCGTCAGCCCCTATACATCGCCTTTCGGCTTAGCAGAGACCTGTGGTTTTGGTAACCAGTCACTAGAACCATTTCACTGCGGCCCCCAGACGCTCATTATACATTCACGTCCAGAGGCACCCCTTATCCCGAAGTTACGGGGCTAATTTGCCTAATTCCTTAACGAAGGTTCTCCCGTTCGCCTTGGTATATTCTACCCGTCTACCAGTGTCGGTTTGCGGTACGGGCACTCGAGTTTCAACGTTTAGAAGCTTTTCTCGGCAGCAAGGCTCAACTCACTTATGCCTTTGAGGCTCGTCACGATGTCTCAACTCAGTCTGCGGATTTGCCTACAAACCTCAACGTCTGACACACCATGCACCTGCACAACCAATCGCAGGCTGGCCTACCTCGCTGCGTCCCTCCATCACTCAACTCAAGTGGTTCCGGAATGTTGACCGGATGTCCATCACCTACGCCTTTCGGCCTCGGCTAAGGACCCGACTAACCCGACGCGGAATGACCTGGCGTCGGAAACCTTAGACATACGGCGAATACGGTTCTCACGTATTTTACGCTACTCATGCCTGCATTCTCACTTCTGTCCGCTCCAGCCGTCCTTACGGTCGACCTTCACTGCAAACAGAACGCTCCCCTACCGCTCCAGCTAATGCTGAAGCCCATGGCTTCGGTATCAAGCTTAGCCCCGTTAAGTTTTCCGCGCAGGATCACTAGACCAGTGAGCTATTACGCACTCTTTAAAGGGTGGCTGCTTCTAAGCCAACCTCCTGGTTGTTCAAGTAACCCCACATCGTTTCCCACTCAGCTTGAATTTTGGGACCTTAGCCGATGATCTGGGCTGTTTCCCTTTTGACCACGAATCTCATCACCCGTAGTCCGACTACCATGCTCTGGAGTACCGGCATTCGGAGTTTGATTGGAGTTGGTAAGCTCTAAGCCCCCTAGTCCATTCAGTGCTCTACCTCCGGTACTGAACGCATGGCGCTAGCCCTAAAGCTATTTCGGGGAGAACCAGCTATCTCTGGGTTCGTTTGGCATATCACCTCTACCCACAACTCATCCCCTAATTTTGCAACATTAGTAGGTTCGGGCCTCCACGAGCGGTTAAACTCGCTTCACCCTGGTCATGGGTAGCTCACCCAGTTTCGGGTCTAATCCTTGCGACTAAGCGCCCTATTCAGACTCGCTTTCGCTACGGCTCCGGGTGTCACTCCCTTAACCTCGCCACAAAGATTAACTCGCAGGCTCATTCTCCAAGAGGCACGCTGTCAGGCATAGTGGCGCGCACCCGAATTTCTCCGGGGCACCGACCCACCATTAGCCCTCCAACTGCTTGTAAGCTTACGGTTTCAGGTTCTATTTCACTCCCCTCAACGGGGTACTTTTCACCTTTCCCTCACGGTACTTGTTCACTATCGGTCGCCAAATGTATTTAGCCTTGGAGAGTGGACTCCCCAGATTCCTGCCGAATTAGCGTGCTCGGCAGTACTCAGGTACCTAGCAGGAGACAAATCGTTTTCGCGTACGGGGCTGTTACCCTCTATGGCTGGCTGTCCCACACCATTCCACTAACGATCTGCTTTGTAACTCCTATATGCCAGGCCCTACAACCCCACCCCGAAGGGTGGTTTGGGCTGTTCCCCGTTCGCTCGCCACTACTTGGGGAATACTTTCTTTTCCTCTGGGTACTTAGATGTTTCAGTTCCCCAGGTTCCCTTCCACATACCTATGTGTTCAGTATGGGATGCTGTTGGTTCGCAACAGCGGATTTCTCCATTCGGAAATCCCCGGATCAACGCCTGTTCACGGCTTCCCGAGGCTTATCGCAGTGACCCACGTCCTTCATCGGCATTTGGCGCCAAGGCATTCACCGTAAGCCCTTAGTAGCTTCCGCACGTGATGCGGAGAATTCAGAACTCTTCAGTTCGAAATTGATTTTAACTTTCTTTTGGGCCTACACATACTATTCAATTCTTAAGGTGCGGTTTACGCTGTTGACCAGCGCGGGGCGATCCTCACATCCGTTAGGTGTCAGGAGCGCTCAGCGCCCTTCAACTTCCTCATTTGTTAAGACACACGGCGACCCGGCTTACCGCCGGGCCGTTTTAGGCTTTGCGGTGTTGCCTGATACTTTTTTCAGTCTTGCTGCCGTTTATTACTTACCACACACACTCCGTTTGACTTGCTTAGTGAGTGGAGATGAGGGGATTCGAACCCCTGACCTCCGCCGTGCAAAGGCGGCGCTCTCCCAGCTAAGCTACATCCCCAGATCCTGGACGCAGGTGGGCCTTTCAGGGCTCGAACCTGAGACCTCGCCCTTATCAGAGGCGCGCTCTAACCAACTGAGCTAAAGGCCCTCGTCGATGTTAAAGGAAACCTTGACAACTGAGAAGTGATAGGAAACTTGCTAATTAGTTTTGAATTTCGACCTTTCGCCTTACCGTTCGGCAAAAGGATTTGCTAAAGCACTGGAGCTTGCCACCGAAGTGGTTTGCTCAGAAATCTTTAGAAAGGAGGTGATCCAGGCGCACCTTCCGGTACACCTACCTTGTTACGACTTCGTCCCAGTCACCAGCCCCACCCTCGACGGCGCCCTCCCTTGCGGGTTAAGCTACCGGCTTCAGGTGTTACCAGCTCCCATGACGTGACGGGCGGTGTGTACAAGCCCCGGGAACGTATTCACCGCAGTATAGCTGACCTGCGGTTACTAGCAACTCCATCTTCATGCAGGCGAGTTGCAGCCTGCAATCTGAACTGAGGCCGGCTTTGAGGATTGGCTCCGCCTCGCGGCTTCGCAACCTATTGTACCGGCCATTGTAGCGTGTGTGTAGCCCAGGACATAAAGGCCATGCTGACTTGACGTCATCCCCACCTTCCTCCGGTTTAAGACCGGCAGTCTCGTGTGACACATGTAACACACAACAAGGGTTGCGCTCGTTAGCGGACTTAACCGAACATCTCACGACACGAGCTGACGACAGCCATGCAGCACCTGTGCTAGCTCCCCGAGGGGTCGGTCACCTTTCGGATCCCTACCACTAGCATGTCAAACCCTGGTAAGGTTCTTCGTGTATCATCGAATTAAACCACACGCTCCGCTGCTTGTGCGGGGCCCCGTCAATTCCTTTGAGTTTTAACCTTGCGGCCGTAGTCCCCAGGCGGTAGACTTATCGCGTTTGCTTCGGCACTGAAGGATTTAACCCCTCCAACGCCAAGTCTACATCGTTTACAGCTAGGACTACCGGGGTCTCTAATCCCGTTCGCTCCCCTAGCTTTCGCGTCTGAGCGTCAGAAATGGTCCAGGAGTCCGCTTTCGCCACTGGTGTTCTTCCGGATATCTACGCATTTTACCACTACACCCGGAATTCCAACTCCCTCTACCACTCTCAAGTCCGGCAGTATTGAACGACCTCTCCCAGTTAAGCCAGGAGCTTTCACATCCAACTAACCGAACCGCCTGCACGCGCTTTACGCCCAGTAAATCCGAATAACGCTAGTCTCCTACGTGTTACCGCGGCTGCTGGCACGTAGTTAGCCGAGACTTATTCTGAGGGTACTGTCCTTCCTCATCCCCTCAAAAAGTGCTTTACAACCCGAAGGCCGTCATCGCACACGCGGCGTTGCTGGTTCAGGCTTTCGCCCATTAACCAATATTCCCTACTGCTGCCACCCGTAGGTGTATGGACCGTGTTTCAGTTCCATTGTGGGGGGCCACCCTCTCAGGTCCCCTACCCGTCATCGCCTTGGTAGGCTTTTACCCTACCAACTAGCTGATGGGACGCAGGCCCCTCCCGAAGCGAATTTCTCCTTTAGAAATTCGGCATCTAATCCGAAAAACCACATGCGGTATTAGCAACCCTTTCGAGCTGTTATCCCACACTTCGGGGCAGGTCACCAACGCGTTACTCACCCGTTCGCCACTAAGATCGTATTGCTACAATCTCCGTTCGACTTGCATGTATTAGGCACGCCGCCAGCGTTCATCCTGAGCCAGGATCAAACTCTCCGCATAATTTTGCACCTTATTCAGGTGTTAAAGTTTTACGGAAGATTGACGAAACTCATTACTGTTTTGGCTTGTTTCCTATCACTCTTCAGTTGTTAAGGTTCCGCGTACTTCCAAGGGCCAGATTTTATCAGGCTTTTGACCTCTGTCAAGGCAGGCGATAAAATCGCCGATGTTTTCACGTCCTTGCAGTTGTGTTCACACCGGCGCATCATCTCGACGTCCATGTCAGGCCTGGTCCCCTAGCTGCCAACCTGTTTTCAATTGTTATCGATCTGCACGAGGCAAGATCACTTCACAGTTTGGAAATTCAATTCTACTGAATTTCTGTGAGGTTGTCAAGGGTTTCGGACTTTTTCGTTCCATCCAATTCCCAGGCAGTTCCTAGCGGAAGTAGCTCTTCGTTTGTTATCGGTCCGCCGTTTCCGGCCAACCGGGCTGCCTGTGTACTGGCAACGGGCGGTATTATACACCCCCACTATACCCTGTCAAGGGATTCGCACACCAATTTCAAATATTGGTGCGTTTTGTCAGACATTATTCCGAATCTTCCCGGGAACTTCTCTCATGGATTGGCCGTCTTTCCTTTTATAACGCCAGTTTTTCCGTTCATGAATTAGGGTTGTAATTTGGTATTTTATTTGCACCGATTATAATAGGGAGATTATGAGAACTGCTATTTATCCACCACTCACTCAAAAGCGCCCCCTGCTCGAGCATATCCTGCTCTCATTGGTACTGGGGGTTACTGCTTTCTTTCTTATGGTTGGTATCTTCATTGCCGGCTTTCAATTCTGGTTCGGCGGGCGCATTTACCCGGGCGTGACCGTCGCCGGCGTGCCCGTGGGCGGTTTATCCCCCGCGGATGCCGCCGGTGAAATTCAGGCGCGTATTTCTTTTCCAACCAGCGGCAAAATTTTGCTGCAGGATGGTGAAGCTGTCTGGGTGGTGACCCCCCAGGAGGTTGGGCTGTTCCTCGATCCTGGCGCTTCGGCCGCTTCGGCCTTTGATTACGGCCGCTCCGGTAGTTTGATGAGCCGCTTGCAGGCGCAATTCGCCGGTTGGTCCGACGGTGCTGAAGCTTCCCCGGCCCTGGTCTTCGATCAGCGCCTGGCGCGCCAGTACCTGGCCGGGTTGGCAGCGCAAATTGACCATCCAGTCATCGAAGCCAACCTGGGCGTTCAGGGCACAGAAGTCATCGTTCGCTCTGGCGAAATCGGCCGCACACTTGATATCGACGCCTCGCTGGCAGCACTCTCCGTGCAGGTTCAGGCGCTCCAGGACGGTGTGGTTCCCCTGGTCGTCATAGAGACTCCGCCCGTGATCCTGGATCCCACGGTTCAGGCTGAGGTTGCCCGTGCCATCCTGAGTCAGCCGCTAACGCTGACGATGCCCGAAGGCCAAACCGCTGATGGCGCCCCCTGGGTGATTGAACCTGCCTCGTTGGCCGGCATGCTGGCTATTGAACGGGTAAAGGATGGAACTGGAGAATCCTACAAAGTAGGCCTTAGCGCTGAAATGCTGATCCAGTATTTGAGCAACCTGTCGTCCAACTTACAGACTTTCGCACAAAACGCCCGTTTTGTCTTCAACGATGACACCCGCCAGTTGGACGTAATACAGAATGCCGTCATTGGCCGGCAGCTCAACGTTCAATCCTCCATGAACGCTATTCAAGAAGGCCTGGCCAACGGGCAGCATACGATCACGCTGGCATTTGACTTGACCAACCCGCTGGCTATGGACAGCACCACCGCCGCCGACCTTGGTATCACCGAAGCTGTTAGCGTACAGAGTTCGTATTTCTATGGTTCCAGCCCAGAGCGGGTCCAAAACATAGCCGCCGCGGCGAAAAGCTTCCACGGTCTGTTGATTGCGCCAGGTGAAACCTTCTCAATGGCTTCCCAATTGACCGACATCAGTCTGGACAATGGCTACGCTGAAGCGCTGATCATCGTCGGCGACCAGACCGTAAAGGGCGTTGGCGGCGGGGTCTGCCAGGTGAGCACCACCTTGTTCCGTACAGCTTTCTTTGGCGGCTTCCCGGTTGCCGAACGCCACGCGCATGCCTATCGCGTGTACTACTACGAGAAAATAGCCGGGAATAAAATCAATTCGAATTACGCTGGCCTGGATGCCACGGTTTACGTTCCCCTGGTGGATTTTAAGTTCACCAATGACACCCCCTACTGGTTGTTGATGGAAACCTACGTCGATCCGGCCTCCAGCCGCATCACCTGGAAGTTTTATTCCACATCCGACGGCCGAACGGTGGAATGGGATACCACAGGACCTATTAATATCGTTGAGGCACCCGAGCCGCTTTACCGCGAAAACCCCGATCTCGCGGAAGGCAAGATTACCCAGGTGGATTATCAAGCCCAGGGTGCAGACGTCCATGTGGACCGCATCGTTTATCGCAACGGTGAGGTCTACTTCACCGATGAGTTCAACACCCACTACCAGCCCTGGCAGGCAATTTACGAGTACGGTCCGGGGACCGTGATCCCGACGCCCGATGGCGGTGGTGAATAACAGCCATATCAGTCAAAAAAAGAGTTCCTCGCGGGAACTCTTTTTTTATTGGCTGTAATTAAAGAAATAACTCCGGCGTCATCCCCGAATGCCAGAGTTACTTCCACTGCGCGATCCCCTCGGGTCTGCGACAGCGGGAATATCATAAGAAAAAATGCTTTATTTGGAAAAGTATGTATAATATACTAAGGATTTGCTCTAAAGAGTATGTAGTGGCACTCTAAAATTACTCCAAACTATTCTTAGAAAATTCCATGAAACGAACCGACTCCAAAGCATCCGACCTGTTGGTACGGGCAATTGACCGCATTGCCTATTTGGATAATAAAACCAAGCAGATCGTATATGATGAATTAGGTTACGCGCTTGGCCGGCAAGGCGGAAGCGCTATTCAATATTGGGTGTATCACCGCCGGGCGCCGTCGCGCCTGGAAGACATGGAAAACCTGGCAAGGGTGATCGCGCGGCGCGGCGGATGGGAGAGTGAGGCTGACCTGCTAGCCTACCTGGAGTATTCCGGTCATCCTGCGCCTGAAAACCTCTCCCGGCAGCTGCTCGGCGCGGATCACGAAGCTTCGCTGGTCGAGTCGGACGTCAGGCCGCAGCCAGCTTTTGTGGTCGGGCCTCCCATCCTGCAACCTCACCTATTTTATGGTCGAGCCCGCGAACTCCGCTACATTTTCAATGCGCTCAATGGCCAGGTAATGCAAAACGTAGCCATCATTGGCGGGCAGCGCAGCGGCAAGACCTCCCTGCTGCATTACGTCCGAAAAATCACACGTACGCCCAACGCGTCGTTGCGCCCCAACCAGAAAACGGATTGGTTGACGCAGGCTTCTCAGTTTCATTGGCTGTATATTGATTTTCAGGATCCGCGCGTCTGCACCCGCGACGGATTTATGAGTTACGTGCTGCGGTCATTAAATTATCCGGTACCATCGCCCTGCGATCTGATCCAATTTGTTGATATTTTTACGCGCTATATGTCGCAGCAGACTGTTATTCTGCTGGATGAAGTTCAAATTGCGCTATCTAATCCGGAGTTCACCCAGCAATTTTGGTGGTCGCTGCGTTCCCTGGTGAGCAACCTGACGGAAGGCCGGCTGGCGCTGATTTTAGCAGCCCAGCGCAACCTGGTTTCACTGGCAATGGATCACGGGCGGCCTTCGCCGTTTTTAAATATTTTTGGGCATAACCTGAATTTGGGTCCGCTCACAACTGAGGAATCCATCGAACTCATTTCTTCCAGTCCTCAGCCCTTCCCGCAAGCGGATGTGGATTGGATTCTGCAAACCAGCCGAGGTTGGCCGGCATTGCTGCAAATTTTGTGCAGCACCCGTTTGGTTGCGCTGGAAGAGTCCACGCCCGATGCGGAATGGAAAGAATACGCCAACGCCAATATCCTGCCATACCGTCATCTTTTCGACCCCGAACCATGAGTCTGACCGCTGAATTGCCAGGCATTTCCCGCTTTTTCTCCTCCACGCCGTTTCATATTGGCTTCTGGCTGTTGGTCAAACCCTCAGGTTGGCGAAACGCGCTTGACCGGATCGACGCATCCCTGCCTGACGATTTTTCGCTGTTGACCATCTCATCGCAGCAGCGAAGCAATCCCTTGCTGCTTGAATTCCTGATCAAAAACTACTTACTGATGATTGCCTTCAATCTTGCGATTGTGGCTGCCATGCTCTCCATAACCCATACCGCCCAAGCCGCAACTATCCAAAGCCTTTGGTTGACGCTTGGCTATTCAATCATCATTCCTTTGGCGATGAGCTGCCTATTAAGTGTCAGCTCCGGTTTTATTTTTGGCGGCACGATCGCCATCGGCATTGGGCTTCTGGCCCGCCGGACGAACTTCATCCACATTCCAACCGCTCTGGCAGGCGGGCTCACTGGCAGTATGCTCCTCATTCAGGCGCATAAAACAACCCGCCGTATCAGCGGGCAGGAAGTTGCCGGATTGATAACCGGCGGTATGGCAGCTTTTTTTCTGATCCTGGTCGGCACCTTAATTATTTCAGGCGAAGCCTTTGACGTGACCCCGGGCGCTCCTGGCGCCATGCCGCTGCCCAGCCGCCTGGCTCGCATTATTACCACTTCAGCCGGCATCGCTTACATGATTGTCGCAGCCGGCACGCTTGCACTGCGCTCGGGCCGCCGTCTCATCGACTCTATTCCAATTGGAGCTGTAGGTGGAGTCATAATCGGTGCCTCCTACTATTTATTCTTCACGTCGGCCGAAAATTCACCCGCCTTTCTCATGTCAGCCGCGATCAGCGGCGGCCTGTTAATGTGCCTTCTGTTCTCTTCTACCTGGTCGCTGGCGAACCTGCTGGGCGGTACACAGGCTGCTGCGCTGGCTGGGGCGATGGTCTTTGGCATAGGGTGGACTTATCTCTCGCGCTATTTGGTGATTGACTATACTTTCGACGCCGCAAAATTGATGTGGGCAGCCGCATTCACCCTGGCAGGGATAACAATTTCAATCTGGCGTCCAATCGTTTTTCTGCCATTGTCGCTGGTTTGGAATAATTTACTCTACACCCTGGATTTACGCTCCAATGGCTCTCCTTTAAAATTCTTCAAACTGCACGCCGTTTTTTGGGAAGAGAGTCAATTCTTAACCTGGCCCGGTTTGGAGGATTACTTTATTCTGCAGGCTGAACGCGACCCGCTGCAGTTTGAAAAAAGCAAGCAAATATTTGCGGATTCAGCTCAGCGAAAAGCCTTGCAGGCGGCTGAGGTTGAGTTATTGGCTCGCAAACTAGAAAACTGCCAGACTTTACCCTCCATCGCTGCGATTTCGCAGCAAGTGCCAATCAACTATTCCGATGGTGAAATATTCGCCATGGTGCATGCATTTTCGCAGATAAGCCATGATGTCGATAGCGCCCTAAACCATTCCTCGGCTTATCAGACTCGGCTGACATTGGGGCGGGTACGCGATAGTTTGAACTCATTTCAACGCGAGCTGATTCTTTCCCCAAAGAAACAAACCACCCGATTTAACCGGGTTACTGCGATTTGGGGCGGCATTGTCGAAAACGGAATTGACCAGCTGGCTCACGAAGCCAGTTATTTAAAAGAAATCGATAACCCGTATATTTGCGGCATGCCATTGAATAGTCAGCAGGAAGTTTTTGTTGGTCGCGCCGACATCATGGCGCGGTTGGAACGCTTACTCATGGACCCGTACCGCCCGCCGCTGCATTTGTATGGGCAGCGGCGTATGGGGAAAACCTCGCTGCTGCTTAACCTGGATCATTACTTGCCCAGTTCCATCATCAGTGTGTTTTTCGATGGGCAGGGCGTCTCGGGTTACCTGGAATCGACCGACCTGTACCGTTATTTTATTAATGAGATCCGCGTGCAGGCTCAAAAACAGCGTGCTATCGATCTCCCGCCACTCAATCCCCACGAGAATAGCACAGGCAACTTTGCCCAGATCAGTGCCTGGATCGACCGGGTTGAATCGATTTTAGCTGAGGCGGGTGCTTTTGTTTTGTTCATGGTGGATGAGTTTGAAGCCCTGGAGAC
>DATBWK010000055.1:0-11329 GCA_036514835.1 Bellilinea sp. | reverse complement strand
TGAGCGGGCGATGGGACTCGAACCCACGACCTTCTCCTTGGCAAGGAGACGTTCTACCAACTGAACCACGCCCGCTTTTTGAACGGCCAAATTATAGACCGGTTTCCGAAAATCGTCAACCCTTCGTCAAATCCGTAGTTTGCACTTTTACAAACTCACTACGCTTGACACTTAAATATCGCTATGCTACAGTAATGAAGGATCCAGCACGATGCGGGGAGTATATTTACGCATATTGAAGGAGCGTTGCCTTGACCAAGTCACGAACCCAACTCATGGTTGACCGCTTGCGCCAGTTGCAAGCATCCTCACCAGATATAGAAGCGTCGGCGATCGTCAGCGTTGACGGTTTGACGATTGCCTCTGCACTTCCGCAGGGAGTGGAAGAGGATCGGGTGTCTGCCATGTCGGCAGCCATGCTCTCCCTGGGCGAACGCATTGCCGGCGAATTAGGGCGTGGCAATCTGGCTCAGGTATACATCAAGGGCGAAAACGGGTATGTGGTGCTGATGTCCATCGGGGAAGACGCAGTCCTCACCGCCCTGGCTCGCCAGCAGGCAAAACTGGGGCTTATTTTCCTGGATATGCGCCGCGCGACCGAAGATCTATCCCGACTCATATAAAGGCGCACCATGAAATCCATCCCAAAAAGCGGACGTTACCTTCCAAGCAAATTAGGCTATGTCACCCTCGTCGCGCTAGAAGATGTCATGGGGAAGAATGGCGTCAATGCCATTCTCAACCTGGCAAACCTGCGTTCCTGGATCAACTCTTATCCGAGCGATACGCTCGAGAAGCGGCTGGATTTTGCCGACTACTCGGCCATCAACGGCTCGCTGGACGATATCTATGGCACCCGCGGGGGACGCGGCCTGGCTATGCGGGCCGGGCGGGCTACATTTGAAAATGTATTGCGCGGCCTGAGCGTGTTTGCCGGAGTGGGCGACCTGGCGATCAAGCTCTTGCCAACCCATTCGAAGTTGAAAGTCGGGCTTGGGGCTGTTGCCCGCGTACTTTCCAGCTCCAGTGACCAACACATCACGGTCGTCGAGAAGCCGGATCACTTCCTGTACTCTGTCGAACATTGCTCGGTGTGCTGGGGACGACATACTGCTTTGCCCACCTGTCACATGGCGCTTGGTATGCTGCAAGGGACATTAAAATGGATTTCCAGCGGCAGCGAATTTAAAATCGAAGAGGTCAAATGCTCCGCGATGGGTGATGATGCCTGTGTCTTCGTCATTCAGAAAGAACCTCTCCCGAAACCGGATTAGCAACGAATTTCGCGTTTCTACCAACAATCCTCTTGTTCAAATCTATAGATCTGCCAGATTGCATCCTGCGGTTTGCGACAGATCGGTTATACTTGCTCGCGGTCGGAAACACCAACAATATTTCTCTGAAGGTCTTTCGTGAAGATCACAGTCATTATTCCTACTTATAACGAGGCTGAGAATTTAGCCAAAATCAGCACAGCGCTGCTTGCATTACCACTGCCTGAGCTTTCCATATTAGTGGTGGATGACAACAGCCCGGATGGCACTGGGGACATCGCGGAGCAGTTGAGCCGAGAAACCAACGGACGTGTGCAGGTATTGCACCGCAGTGGGAAGCTCGGACTGGGCTCGGCGTATATTCTGGGTTTTGGCGTTGCTTTATCCCGCGGAGCCGAAGCGGTCTGCCAGATGGATGCCGATTTCTCGCATCCGGTGGATAAAGTGCCGGAGCTGGTCAAAAATTTAGCGGATGCCGATATTGTGATCGGATCGCGCTATGTTGCCGGCGGCAAGTTGGATGAACGTTGGCCATTTTGGCGTAAAGGTTTGTCAGCTTTTGGAAACTTTTATGCCCGTACCATTCTCGGCATGAGTATTCGGGACTGCACCGGCGGTTTTCGCCTGTTTCGTCGCGAAGTGCTGCAAGGCATGCCTCTCGAGCGCGTGAAATCCAATGGCTACGTATTTCAGGTCGATACCGCTTACCTGGCAACCTTGCTGGGTTACAAATTCAAGGAAATCCCGATCTATTTTGCCGACCGGCGCTGGGGAACTTCAAAAATGTCGCTGCGGATTCAGCTGGAAGCAGCCTACCGCGTTTGGCTGCTGCCCGGGATATACACCGATCTGCGTAAAAAGCGCGCCCTGGTTTAATCGGGGATAATTTTTTCTTCCAAAAATAGAGCCGTTAGGCGAGCCCACTCGTCGATGTTCAATGTTTCAGCCCTGCGCTGCGGGTCGATGCCGGCAGCCTGCAGGATTTGCGCGCCCTGGTCAGGTTTCCAGCCCAGTCCGCCGGAAAGAGCATTACGCAGCGTTTTCCGCTTCTGGCTGAAGCCGGCTTTAGCCAGCCGGAAAAAGGTATCCAGCTGAGCAGCCGGGATGCGCGGTTGAGGGTATAAATCCACCCGCAATGTGGATGAATCGACCTTTGGCGGCGGGTAAAATGCGCCGGCAGGAATCCGCAAAACCGGGCGCGGTACGCCGTACACCTGAACGCTGAGCGCCAGCAGACTCATGTCTCCGGGAGCGGCGCAGATGCGCTCTGCCACCTCGCGCTGCACGGTGAGCGCCAGACGCAGCGGCCGGTGTGTGGAATCCAGCAGGTGGCGCAAGATGGCTGATGTAATGTAATAGGGGATGTTCGCAACCACCAGGTAGGCTTCAGCGTCCATAAGTTGGACCGGGTTGAGGTGCAGAATATCGGCGTGGACCACGCTTACATTTCCCTCCCCCGCCAGCACCTGCTGCAAAATCGGGATCAAGTTTCCGTCAATTTCGACCGCCACTACCCGGCGGGAAGCGCGAGCCAGGTGACGTGTCAGGCTGCCCAATCCTGGCCCAATCTCCAACACGGCATCGTCGCGGGTAACGCCGGCAGCCTCCACCACTTTATCCAGCACCGCGGGGTCGGTCAAAAAATTCTGACCCAGTCCCTTGCGCGGGGTCAAGCCGGCATTGCGCAGCAAGCTGGAAACATTCAGGGCGGGCAAGGTCATGGCAATATCCAGGGTATCGAACCCGGCACCGGAGTTAAAAAGTAGACAGTGACATTGGAGGCCCAGGATTTATAATCCGCATCCGTGTAGCCCAGGTCAATCCAGTAACGCCCGGGGATGCCGCCGCCGACGTCGCCAACCACTGCCACTCCATAACCGGGGATGTACACCTGCTGCCCTCGCATCCATGAATACCAGGCGCGCGTCACCGCCACGATCCCCTGACGCAGCTGTGCACCGCTGGACGTTTGTGTATTGCAGTAATTGGGGATACCCAGGCGGCAAGGCGAGTAGGATGTGGCAAAAGCTGTGACTGCCCGCCAGTACTCCAAAGTGCCGTAGGGGGTGTCGATCGTTTTAACCACAGGCTGGGTGCCGTAACCCAGTAGTTGATTTTGCGGCTCTTTGGCAACCCAGGCGGCTTCTGCCGTCCGTCCAGTTTCCGCACCATCTTCCAATCGAATGCGCACCCGCGAGACTTCAATACCGTATTCGCCGGCAGTGATCACGCGGGAAGTATCCAGTTCCGTTTCGTTATCCTGCTGGTAGCTGCTGGTGAAGGGGATGGCCTTCTGTTCAAGGGCGATTTCTTCGCTCACCCGTATCACCCGCACTACCCGGTCATCGGGCAAGGGTTGATCTTCGGCTGGCACGGCGTAGTCCAGCCCTTGCAGCGGTATCCCGGCTTGGGTTAATAATGCTCCAACCGTTTCGGCGGTGGTCGCAGTTTGAACAGCAGCTCCTGCCAGTTGAATGGTCACCGGCTGCGCGCGGTCAAGCTCGACAGTCAGTGGACCATTTATGGGTGTGCTGCCAGCCAGAGATAGTCGGTCCGCCAGGCTGAGGTCGATGCCGCCCTGCCACAATGCCTCATACACCGTATCGCCAGATGCATATACCGTTTGTTGGGACTCTCCGTCCACCACGGTGATCGGGGTTGCCGCCTGAAATTCCAGAACGACAGGGCTGCCGGTAGGCAGCGCGGTGTATGGATCGAGGGTTGCGCCGTTTAGCGTCAAACGGTCGCCGGGAAACAACAAAATGCCGGCAGCTGCTAATAAGTTGGCTGGGATTCGTTCCACCAGTTCCAGAGATTGGATCGAGTCATCCTGGGAGTTCGCCAACTGAACGTGCACCGCCCGGTCGAGCCTGGCGCGGGTAGTGCTCAGCATCCAGCTGGAGGCAGCTGGAGTGAGCCGGTCATTCGGGCCGGGCGTAAACCCTGCCTGGCGGACAATGCTGCCAAGCGTCAAAGCGCGGGTGCGAACAGTTTGCGGCTGACCGTCAACGATGAGGACGATCTCGCGCTCCATCCCCAGGTAGGTTAATACAGCTCCCGCGATGATCAAGCCAATGGAAATGATAGTCAACAGCCGTTGTTTGAGCATGGACTATGATTCTAACAGAAATTTTTGGCTGGAATCACAAACACCCCTCGCGGGGTGTTTGGAGTGCCGAGACTGGGAATCGGACCCAGGACACCACAATTTTCAGTCGTGTGCTCTACCAACTGAGCTATCTCGGCATGCTGCGTGATTTTACTCGCAAGCTGCCTGGATGTCAAGAAATCCAGGTTGCCATTGGCTGAGAGCCTTAGCCGGAAACAGTCGGTTGGGCTGCTGCCTTTTGTACTGGCATGGGGGAGGTGGCGCGTAAAAAGCCGATGAAAAGGATGATCGCACCCAGCAATTCGCTGATATACAGCGCGCCGGGGATGCCAAACCGACTGAATGCGCCGCCAAAAGCCGGCAGAATAGCTCCGGTGGCAATTAAAACGTTGCCGACCACTCGGTGCAGCAGCACCCGCTTGCGAAAGAATAGAAATGCGGAATACAATGCGCCGCCCACCAGTGCCAGGGTGCCGTAGAGGTTGAAGAAAGGCGTTAGCATTCGTACGCCAGGCGTTTGAATGGCGCCGCCACTCAACTCGCTGCCGGTATGCAGGCTGGAGATCATTCCGGCTGGATCCAACTGGGCAGTAAATACACGGTATGCACCAAAGAGCGATCCCAGCGCCAATACAACCATCAAAATATTGGCCAGACGCGGTTTGGCCAATAAATACACCGTCCCTTGACCCAACCAGGCGGCGACAAGCAGCGCGCCAAACAGGTACCACAGCCGGAATACCAGCGGATTCCAGCCAAGAAAGCCGTAAAATGCTTCGCAGGCGCCGCCAATGGCGTAGAACAGCATGCCAATCGACCACAACAGATTGTGGGTATGATGCTTTTCCAAATAGCGCCGGAACACAAATACTGAAAAAACCAGGCTGATGACGGCTGAGGTGAGCGGAATAAAAGCTATTGGATTCATGCGCGACCCTTTCGCTGGGAACGGTTTTTATTGACTCGAAAAGACAATGCCAATGATCACCAGCAAGGCGACCACTAATAATCCGATGATCACCAGGGCAATGGGGATCGCTTTTTCGTAGAATGGTGGATATTGCTTCCGAGCCATTGGCAGTACCTGAATTGTTGAATTTGGGGACAAATAAAATTCTAGCTCCGCAGATGAGTTGCTGATTAATCCACGGTTAGTCTTCTTTAAGATTGACGATTTTTCATGGACGGATCAAATGATAATTCTGTAAGCCGCATTCCTTTGACATTCGGCTTAATACTCACTATGATTAATGGTGCTGGGATATTATCGTTCCCTATTCCCACAACTTAATCACGCAGAGTACCCGGAGGGATAAAATGATGCCCGGTCCGTTTCAGATGCCGATTCCCCAGTTGCCTTTTTATATTCACCCCATCTTGTTATGGGCGATTGTTTTAGTTGCTGCGGTTGCCCTGGCGGTGACATTTTTCAAGTTCATCTTTGCAGATTCAAGAGAACGCACCAGTTCCTTTATGGTCTTTTTTCTGGTTGCAGCGTTAATCGCCATTGTCTATTTTGGTGCCATAAACTGGCCGCGTATATCCGCCTGGCTGCGAAGCCTGTAAACACAATTCAATTTAATAAAAAAAACGGGCTGTGAATTTTTCCAGCCCGTTTTAGGTTAATTTTCGTCCTCATCCTCGGTTGGTCCGCCGCCGGCATCACCGTAAGCCAGTAGCAGCGCAAACTGGCTGATGGCATTGTACACATCCTCCAGTTGATTCTGCAGAGTCAAGTCGCGAACAAAATCCGGCTCTCCTAAGCGTTTCAGCAGCGGCTGCGGAATGGATGGGGTACGCACCTGCACCGAGAATTTGTGGATGTCATGCCCAATATCCCAGTAATTTTTCATACTGTCTTCCAGACGTACAAATTCCTCGCCCGTGTGGCGCAGCGACCGGCGCGGCTGGGAAGCAACTGCGCTCGATCCAGAACGCCTTTGGCGCAGTGCGCTGAGCAGCTGCTCCTGCGAACGCCCGCGCATGCGGAACAGCAGGAAGGGATCTTCGTCAAACCGTTCGCCCAGGATGTAATGCGTGGCAGCCACATGCTTGCAAGGGTTGGCCTTGTCCGGGCAGGAGCAATCCGAGATCATGTCGTAATTGGACTGGGGAAACAGGCTCACGCCCGCGGTGGAGAAGGCTTCTTCGATATTGGACGGCATTTCGCCAGCCAACAGTTGAGCAGCAAAAATCGCCTGGTCTGCCAGCACATCCAGCACCCGATTCCATTGTCGGGCGGAGAGCGGGGTCAGCCGAATGGTCACTTTGTAAGGCCGCGGACGCGACCCCTGAACCAGTGCGGTGACGCCGTCCTTCGACTCCTCAATGGAGACGACCTGTCCCTGACGCGCATAATACTGTCCGCGCATCAGGCGCGGTCCGGAAACGAGCTGTTCCATGGCGGCAATCCAACGGCGCGCCCACCAGTTTTTACCAAAGGAGCCGTGCTCGCTGAGCGCCTTTATTCCACCGCGCGCGCGGCGCGGGTTCATGCCCCAGCTGTTCGATCCGTTTCGATCTTCCATTCCGGCTGCTCCTTACTTGCGCAGCGTGACCAGTTCACGCAATTCGTCCGTATTCAATTCGGTCAGCCATTCCTCGCCGCCACCGATAATGGAGTCTGCCAGACCCATTTTGGCTTCGATCATCTCGTCGATGCGTTCTTCCAGCGTTCCCAGCGTGATAAATTTATGCACCAGTACATTCTGATGTTGACCAATGCGGTAGGCGCGGTCGGTCGCCTGGTTTTCAACTGCCGGGTTCCACCAGCGGTCAAAATGGAAGACATGGCTGGCTGCGGTCAGGTTCAGGCCAAAACCACCGGCTCTGAGCGAGAGGATGAAGATGGGCGGGGCGCTGCTATCCTCCTGGAAGCGCGAAACCAGCTGGTCGCGTACTGAGGGGGGAGTGCCGCCGTGCAGGTAATAAACAGGCGTGTTCAACATTTGCGGCAGATAGTTGCTCAACAAATGACCCATCTCGGCATACTGGGTGAAAATCAACGCGCGGTCGCCGGCTGAAATTACCTCTTCCAGCATTTCCACCAGGCGGGTGAGCTTGCCGCTGCGTCCATTGACATGATTGCCGTCGGTCTCGCGCTCCACCGGCTGCTTGAGGAACTGCGCCGGGTGGTTGCACACCTGCTTGAGATGGGTGAGCATCGCCAATACCATCCCGCGGCGCGCCAATCCATCGCTTTCTGCCACCTTTTTGAGCGAATCTTTGACCACGGCCTCATACAGGGTGGCTTGCTCTTCCGACAGGTAGCACATTTCTTTCAGCTCGAGCTTTTCTGGTAGGTCCTGGATTACCCGCGGGTCGCTCTTCAAGCGGCGCAGGATGAACGGACCGACCATCTGTTTGAGCAGAGCGGTGGCTTCATGGTCGCCAAAACGCTCGATCGGGATGGCAAATTCGCGGCGGAATTTTTCCAGCGAATTCAAATAACCCGGGTTGAGGAATTGCATGATGGACCACAGCTCGTTCAGGCGGTTTTCCACCGGGGTGCCGGTGAGCGCCAGCCGGAAGGTTGATTTGAGTTTTCGGGCTGCCTGAGTCTGCTTGGCAGCCGGATTCTTAATGTTTTGGGCTTCATCCAGGATGACGCCGTACCACGAGAGCGGCTGCAGCAGCTCTTGATCAACGCGCAGCAGCGAATAACTGGTGAGCACCAGGTCGGCGGCTTGCGCAGCCTTGGTAAATTCGCTGTTTTTCAGTCTGGTTGGTCCCTGATGCACCAACGTGTTAAGCGAGGGTGCAAAGCGGGCAGCTTCACGCTGCCAGTTGATCACAACTGATGTAGGGCAGACCAGCAGAACCGGCGCAGGTAGTTTACCAAGCGATTCCTTCTCGTGCAGCAGCAGTGCCAGAGCTTGAATGGTTTTGCCCAGGCCCATATCGTCTGCCAGACAGGCGCCCAATCCCCAGCGGCGGAAGAAGGCCAGCCAGGAGAACCCAAAACGTTGATAGGGGCGCAGCGTGCCATTCAAACTGGCTGGCTGTGCCAGTTCGGTCATGCGCTGGCTGTCGGAAACATTATCCAGCCAGTCGCCGATCCATCCCTCAGCCTGAACTTCGTCCAGCGGCAGGCCGTGGGCAGTCTCGGCGCCTAAAGCCAGTTGGGCAGCTTCCAGCAGCCCCATTTCGCCGGAATGCTGTTGTTTTTCCCAGAAGCGGATGGCAGCGTCAACCTGTTCGGTATCCAACTGCACCCACTGACCGCGTACCTTCACCAGCGGCGACTTGAGTGCCGCCAGGGCTTCGAACTCTTCGCGGGTGAGGGTGGTTTCGCCAAGCGACAGTTCCCACTCGAAATGCACCAGCGTGTTGATCCCCAGGCGCGTGGCGCGCGAAATATCAATGGGTTCTTTGCCGCGCGGCGTAAGGGTGACGCGTACACCCAGCCGGGCGCCGCGTTGATTCCACCATGGCGGTGTCAGGATGCCAAAACCGGCCTGCTCGAGCAGAGGGGCGGCTTCCCGCAGGAAGGTATAGGCTGATTCGGTGTCCAGGTCAACGCCGGTAGGATGGCGTGCCTGCAGACTGGTCAGAATGGGGTTGAACAGGCGCGAAGCGTAGCCCAGACCCGCCAGAATCAATTCCTGCGGGTGTTCCAGCCGCCGGCTAATTCTGGCCAATTCATCCTTGGAGCGAAACCAGATATCTTCAGCCGTGATCATAAGGCTGGGATCGGAGCGCGACTGCAGCAGGAATTGCAGATCCCAGGTCTGGCTGCTGCCGTTATTTTGTTCCGGCGGCGGGTTGAGCCGGAAGGCAATTCGGAAATTTTCGTCGCCGGCTGCCAGCAGGTTGCGCAGCCAGGCGCGGACGCTGCTGTACAGCGACTGCAATTGGCCAGGCGCGGCTTTGACACGCCCGTCTGGCGTGAACAAAGCTGCCAGCCAGACATCCAGCGGGTTGCCTTTTTCAGGCAGCAGCAGCGGGACCTGGGAGCGTCCCCACGAGCGCGCCAATGCGTCGCAGGTGGACTTCAGGAAGGTATCCAGCAGGGTATGCGGTGTGTGACTGGATTGTTGGAAGGTCTTGCCGACTCGAGTCTGCACGCCCATTTCAGCGCGGCAGATCGGCGGCATGCTCTTTTCCAGGAATTCAATGCGCGGACCGTCTTTTGGACTGTCCAGCACCGGCAGCCAGCGTGCGTAATATTGGTCTCCCTGGCCGTCTACGGTCGCTTTTTCCAGCACCGGCAGGATCTTTTGCTCGGCCAATACTTCCAGTACCAAGCTGCAGGCATGCTGCCAGTAGGCTGCATCTGCGCTCAGGGTAAAACCGCTCGAAGTGCTTTCGGTGGGCAGGTTGGCCAGCACGCTGAAGGCTTTGCCAGCCGGCAGCATTAATCCGCGCACCAGCCAGGGCTGCAGACGCGGTGTGGAGTAATCGTCCAGCTCCCATTCAGGGTTCAGGCTGGGGGAAGGCAGCGGCACGGAGCGCGAGGACGGCAGGCGCAGGCGCACCGCGCCCAGTTGGGCGCTGTCTAATGGTGTGCCAGACCCAATTTGCAGCCGGATCGTTTCCGGTTCCAGGCAGAAGGGATGATCTTTTAATTCGGTTCGTTTAGCCAGCGTGCCATGATCGCGGGTTTGCGGTTTGCCTTCCGGGCTTTCTGCCCAGAATACAAACCCGCCCGAATCAGACGGCTTGCGCGGCGGTTGCCAGTGCGCGTGCAGTACCCACATAATTTATGACTTTTTCAACCTGGTTGTTATGATTTGGCGTGCAACGATCAAATTGCGAAACCTTTTACCGGATGTTAAACCACAGGTCACCGGATATTAGCACATGATAAAAAGGCCAGGCATACAACCCAATAGGGCTGCTGCGAGCACCTTCAGTGAGTTAAGCTAATTAAGCGTTTTGACAAGGATCAATAGCGAATCGTGGAAATCGCTCAGGCTATCCTGAAGAAAATGATGATAATAATTCCTAAAATTTTCCCCGCGAAACGAATGGTACGCTATTGCATTGCCTTGCGTGTATTACCAGTAAATCCATTATATCCTATGTCAAGGGATTGGAGGTAAAGTAATTCCCCCTATTTGCGCAATTGTAAGTTGATGCGGCGTGAAATCCCAATTCACGCCGCATCCAGGATCGATTTCAACTGCGCAATTGTGCGCCAACCAGTTGTTCCACACGGCGGATAATGCGCTGGCGGATTTGATTGGCTTCCCCCGGGCTGAGGGTGTGATCTTCCGCCTGGTAGCTCAGGGCGTAAGCCAGGCTCTTTTTGCCGGCGCCAATTTGCTCGCCGCGGAATATGTCGAACAGACGCACCCCGGTCAGCAGTTTACCGCCGCCCTGACGGATGGCCGCCTCGACATCGGCTGCCGCGACGCTCTCCTCGACGATCAAAGCCAGGTCTTCAAGCACCGGCGGGAAAACGGGCACCGGCGCGATATCGTAGCGGCTGGCAGCAGCCTCAATCAACGCCGCCAGGTCAAAATCGGCTGCCAGCACGGCTGGCGCCAGGAAGTCATACTGCGCCTTGATCTGCGGGTGCAGCTCGCCGAATGTTCCCAAAACCCGGCCGTTGGCGCTCACCTGGGCGGATTTGCCCGGGTGGAAGGCTGGATTCTCGGCGGGAATGAAACTCACATCCCCGATATGGACGCTCTCAAGCAAGCCTTCGATAACGCCTTTGAGGTCGTAATAATCCATTTCGCCAGACGCGCGGTCGTCCCAGGCCGGCGGTCGGCGTTGACCGGTCATAGCGATCGCCAGACGCGGCGCTTCCTCCGGTAGGGGTTGACCGTCTTGAGGCAGGAAAACCGGCCCGACTTCGAATATCGCCAGCCTATCGCGCAGGCGTGCGTTTTTCTCAAGCGTGTCCAACACCGATGCCATCAGGTTGCGGCGCATGACGCCGCGCTCCGGAGAAAGCGGATTCTTCAGCGTGATATAGGCTGCCTGGGCTGTTTCTAGC
>DATBWK010000054.1:0-8452 GCA_036514835.1 Bellilinea sp. | reverse complement strand
GCGGGAGAATATTTTGCTGGGTGTGGAGCCTGCCCCCGCGGTGCTGGCTGACGCAGTCTATCAGGCGGTTTTGGAGCAAGACCTCGATCTGATGCCGGATGGACTGGAAACCATGATCGGTCCAAAGGGCATCCGGCTGTCGGGCGGTCAGCTGCAGCGCACGGCAGCGGCGCGCATGTTTGTGCGTCAGAGCGACCTGCTGGTGATGGACGACCTTTCGAGCGCGCTGGACGTGGAAACCGAGGAGCAGCTCTGGCGGCGGCTGGCCGAACTGCAAGGCAAAACCTGTCTGGTGGTATCGCACCGGCGGGCGGCTTACCTGCAGGCGGATCAGATCATTGTGCTCAAAGATGGGCAGGTGGCAGCCGAGGGAAACCTGGCAGAGCTGCTCAGGAGTTCACCGGAAATGCAGCGCCTGTGGGAACAGCAGACCGAGGAATGAATCTCAGCCGGCGGCTGAAGCGCAGCTGGCGCAGTGGGGATAGTAATCCAACACCGGTCGCGGGGTTTTTTAGCCGACGCACGTAGGCGAGAATTGGCCTCTTCAATTTAAAAGCCAGATTTTGGATTGTGGTTTACGCATGATTGAACATTTAACCTGGTCAGGTGGTCAGGGGTAAAGTATTCGCCTGACCAGTATGCAGAGCAATCAGGCTGGCTATACTGAAGGTGCTGGTGTTCGAGGCACGTTTCGAGTGTTGTTTTCCCACTGAAGGAGCAAGCGATGAAAACCAATTCCCCGACCCCATTTATTTCTTGGGTTGCCGCAATAGCATTCATTATGGTGTACCTGTTTATTGTTAATCCATGGGTGAATAACCTGGGCGTCAGCCAGGCGAATTCAGCGGTAGTGCTGGCGGGCGACGGTATAGTCAGCGAAATAATTACCGATACCCCGCAAGGGGTTATCATCCACACTCAGGCTGGGGTGCTGGTCATTGGAGGAAATTCTATCGTCACCGCCCAGGCACTCGATGATGGGCATACTGTTTACCGACTGGGTTCGATTGTGTTCGTGCCGTCCGCCTCGCAGGATTTTTAACAGTACAGCGAAGCAGCCCTGAAGGGGTTTGTGCAGGCCAAGGGAGAGCGTGATAAAATCGGGCCTTGCCGAATGCAAGGATCCAATCAAGCCGCATTAATCCACTTACGCGACTCAAAATCCAAAGTTAGCGGCAGACACCCTCTCTTAAAGGTATTCCTCAATGCCCTCAAACCTCAGGCCGGCGTTTATCTTATCCATCATCATTACCATTCTGGCAGCCGGAGCATCGCTTGGCGGCTTGCTGCTGGAAGATTTGTACCGCGATAATCCCTTTGTGCGGATCACCTGGCTGGGCAACGATGCGGTGACACTGCTGCTGGCAGTGCCGGTTCTGATCGCAGCTTTGGTTTTTGCGGCACGCGGATCGGTCAAGGCACAGCTGGTGTGGATGGGCGCGTTGGATTATATGCTGTACAACTACGCCTTTTACCTATTCGGGGCAGCGTTCAACGCGATGTTTTTGGTATATGTTGCCCTGCTCGGTTTATCCATCTTTGCGTTGATTTTTGGACTGACGAATCTGGATACCCGAGGGATTGCGCGTCAATTTAAGCCGAAGACGCCGGTCGGGTGGATCGGTGGGTATTTTCTGTTTGTGGCTGCCGGATTGAGCGCAGTATATGTGATGCAATCGGTCGGGTTTATCATTTCCGGGCAACTTCCCGGCATTGTGGGCATATCCGGACACCCGACCAGCATCGTTTTCGCTCTGGATTTGACGCTGCTGGTGCCGTGGCTGGTGGTTGGGGCGGTGTGGCTGATAAAACGCCGGGCGTGGGGGTATGTGATTGGCGGGATTCTTGGTGTAAAAGGACCTCTATACACGTTGATTCTAGCGGTCAATTCGATATTGGTGATGCGGGCAGGGTTGGCAGAAACCAATGAAGTGCCGCTGTGGGGGACGTTGACGGTGTTGGGATTGGCGGCAAGCGCGATGGTGTATGGGAATATGAAGGCGGTGGAGTGAGCCGTGCAAAAAGTGGTACGAGCTTTTAGCACGACCCCACAAGGGGACACAAAGCTCACAACGGGTGCGAGGAAGTTTTTATCGGTTTAGGTGGAATTTAAGCCGGGATCGAAATGGCTCGCGCTGGTGATAGGCGTAAATGGTCCATTGGCGCTGGCAAAATGGAATTTTGCCCGACATAACGGCGAACAATGTTCGCCGCTCCAAATACTTAGCCGCCCGGGGTGACAGAGCCGAGGGCGATGGCGAAGAAGATAACGGTGTCCATGCTGACGTGGATGATCCAGGGCCAGAGAAAGCCGCGGGTCTCGAGCATGGCTTTGCCCATCAGCCAGCCGGGGATAAAGGCCATAATAGCGCCGAGGATGCCGTAGGGCACGCCATAGTAATGCCCAATGCCGAAATAGACGGCGGTCAACAACAGTGCCTGGGTGGGTCCGATGGGGGTTTCCAGGGTTGCCAGCCAGGGAGCACGGTAGAGCATTTCTTCGCCAAAGGCGTTAACGGCGGCAAATAGCAGCACGAAGGGAAGCAAAGGCAGAATTCGGCTGAACCCGGATAAGGATGGTGTACGTCCCAGGAAGAAGACGAAAACGATCAGTCCGAGGGACATGGCGCCGGCGATGGCGGGTCCTAACAGGCGCCCGGATGGAGGTCGGGTTAGGAGCAAGGGGATGGGTTCGGCTTTGGCGCTCAGGTTGCCTTTGACCAGGAAGAAACGCTTCGGATTGCCCAACAGTAACAGCATCAGCAGAACCATGCCTAGTGCGGCAATCATGCGGGCGATCTGGACGGAACCGACATCCTGGATGAATGAATGGGCGCCAGACAGCCAATTCTGGTAGTGGATGGCGTTCAAAAGCCAATCGGTACCCCATTCCAGCAGGTGGAGCGTCAGGACAACCGATAAGAACAGGCGCAGGGAAGCGAGAGGTTTCCAGGCAAAACTGACCAGGATGGCGGCGGCCAATAGTGCAATTTTTGCCCAAAACAACCAGATAGGGAGGCTGCCGGTCAGTTCCTGGAAGAGGATGTCCGGGAGCAGTGAGACTAGCAGCATGATTGGCCAGGCAATCATGGATAGGGATAGCGGTTTTGTTTTTGGGAGGGCGATGGGTTGGTTCAATGGGACACCTTTTGGGAGGGCGGTGTTTGCCGAATCAAAATGATGGTCAAAGATCGTCTATGTGACAATATTGTGGCTCGCAGTGGCTGCCTCTACGAATATTGGCGAATATTGTTCGCTGCTACAAAATGATGGTCAATGATCGTCTATGTGACACTATTGTGGCTCGGGGACGCATAGTTCGCGTTTGCGCCGAAACAGGAAATAAAGTGCGGGGTGACACATAGGTCACCCCCTACAAAAAATGATATTGGCGCACATTGTGCGCCGCTACGGATCACGCGACATGTTACCAAATTTTTAACCAGGGTTCGCTCAAGTCGTAATTGGTAAAGCCTACCGAAGCATACAGTGCGCCGGCGCGTTCAGAATAGGAGTCCACGGTAATCAGGGTGGCGCCCATCGGACGGAGGCGGCGCAGACCCTCGGTCAACAAGGCCTTGCCAACCCCTTTGCGCTGGTGATCGGGGTGGGTGCCGACCGGCTCGAGCGAGGCGGTGCAGGTGTCGGGGTCGTACCAGATCGTGCAGAAACCGGCAAATTCGCCATTGGGCGCCACCGCCACCAGGTCCAGGTCACGGCGGTAAAGCGGGGCGCGTTGAATGTTGCGATACCATTCCCAACCCTGATACTGGCTATCCGGTTCAGCCGGATGGAAAGCCTTCCAGGAGACCCAACTGCGGGCAGGCAATTCATCGTCATGGCCCAAGTTGCGAATGGTATAGCCATCCGCCAGGGGAACATCGACGGCAGGCTGCCAGCCTTCCCGGCGGCGTTGGAATTCTGGCTCGGACTGGCGGATGTAACCACGTCGAAGGAGGATATCCTGGCGCAATTTATCGCCCGCCGGACACCAAACCATCAGTTTTTGGGTGCCATCCGGTTGGGCAACGGCATAGTGGGTTTCAGCGGTGGACAGCATCTCCACTTCGAGGGAAGCGGAACGGTAGTAGGGGTGGCTTTGCAGGAAGGCTTCGCCGGGGTGGTCCGGGTTCAGGACTGCAGTGATTTGGCCGCTCTCATTTTCCCAAATGAAAACAGCGGCGCTCAGGTCAAAATGGAAAATATTGGCATTGACATGCCATACCCAGTAATCCCAGCGATAAAGCGGCCAACTGTACTCGCGCCGCCCATTCAACCAGAATACCTGCTGCAGGAACTTGCGAATGCGCTCCTGGTCTGTTTCACCCCGATATTTTTTCCGAATCATCAACCTGTCTCACTTTCGGGTTAAGTGTACAACCCCAGCGGAGCGCAATCCCCCGCCCTTGGTTCGAATGCACCCTGGTCAAGTGGACAGGATTTTAGGTCAGACCAGCTTTTTCTGGATGGCAGTGGTGACGGCAGCCACCCGGTTATCAACACCCAGCTTCATTAGAATGTTACTGATGTGATACTTAACGGTGGACAGGCTGACGACCAGGCGCTCGGCGATCTCAGCGTTATTCAAGCCTTCCACCATCAACTTGAGGACCTCGTGCTCGCGTTCGGTGAGGGAGTCTGCTTCGTGGGTCTGCTGGGCGGCGCGCACCAGCGCCTGAGCGGCTTCCGGCGAGAGGATCATCTTGCCGTCCCGGGCAGCTTTAATGGCGGCTGCCAGTTCGCGGGCGGTGACGTTTTTCATCAGGTAACCGACAGCACCAGCCTTCAGCGCATTTTGAACCAGCTCGTCTTCCTGGAAGCTGGTGAGGGCGATGATTTGAATAGCCGGATTTTGCTTTTTAATCGCCAGGGTAGCCGCTACGCCGTCCATGACGGGCATCATCAAATCCATGAGAATGACATCGGGCTTCAGAATGCCGGCGCGCACCACAGCCTGCTCGCCGTTTTCAGCTTCGCCCACCAGTTCCAGATCGGGGTTAACACTTAGGAATGCACCCAACCCGGAGCGCACCACGGAATGATCGTCCACCAGCATGATGCGGATTTTTTGTTCGTTCATGATGTCTCCAGTTTATCCTGCCAAAGGACAGAAATTTGCGTGCCTTCATCTGGCTCGCTGTAAATGATGAGGTTTGCCCCGAAGGATTCGGCGCGTTCGCGCATGATCTTCAAACCCAGATGGTCAGCCGTCACACTGGACGGATCAAAGCCCTTGCCATTATCCACTACGGACAAGCGGACCGTATTGTCCATGCGCAAGGTCAGCACGGCTTCGTCAGCTGCGGAATGTTTTACCAAATTATTCAAAGCTTCCTGGGCGATCCGGTAGAATCCGACCTGCACGTCCGCCGGAAGCTTGCGTTCGCCTTCGGTACTTACCTGGATGTTGATGCGGGAACGGCCTACCAGCGACTCGACCAGCTGGCGCAGCAAGGTTGGCAGCGGCACCTCCACCAGGGCATTGGGGCGTAATTCGACCAGCAAGGTGCGCATCTCAGCCAGGGCGCCGCGCGTCAGCAGACGCAATTCCTCCAAGCGGCGCTGGCCTTCGGCTTGATTCATCTCCCACAGCTGGGGCAGCACATCCGCGATCAGGGTGGTCGAGAAAAGGGTTTGGGTCACGGCATCGTGCAGGTCGCGCGCCAGTCGGGTGCGTTCGGCAATGACGGCGTCTTGAGCTGCTTTTTCCTGCAGACGCTCGTTGGCCAGATTTAACTCTGTGGTACGCTCGGCGATACGCTGCTCGAGGGCGTGACGATATTCAGCCTCGGCTTCGGCTACTTTTTCATTACTATTGCGTTCTTCGGTTATATCTTCAATGATCCCGACCATATAATCCGGTTGACCGGCATTATTTCGCACCAGCGAATAGGTCACCCGGCCCCAAAACATCGTTCCATCCTTACGAATGTAGCGTTTTTCCATCTGAAAACCGGATGATTTACCCGCTACCATATCGCCATACTGATCCGCCCCGATGTCAGCATCTTCCGGGGAGGATAAGATAGTGGGGTTGGTGTTAAAGAGTTCTTCCAGGGTGTACCCCAGCATGCGCATACTGGCCTGATTCATACCGATAATTCTGCGATCCAACGACATAATAGACATGCCGACGGCGGTGTTTTCATACATGGCTTTAAAACGCGCTTCGGACTCGCGCAACTCTTCGATGGCGCGTTTACGCTCGTCGATGTCTTCGGCAATTACCACCAGATAGAGGAGGTTCCCATCCGAGTCACGGACGCTGGATAGACTTTGCCGCATCCAATGGATACGGCCATCCTTGTGAACATAGCGTTTCTCGACCTGGTATGAGTCACGCGTTCCCGCCAGAATCTCTTGCATTTCAGCCTGACCCACAGCCAGGTCTCCTGGATGGGTAATCCCTTGACCGCCCAATCGGCGTAGTTCGGCTTCACTATAACCGGACAGTTTGACCAGAACCGGGTTGACGGCGATCACATTGCCTTTTGGTCCTATCAGGCTGATGCCGATGGCAGCATTTTCGTAAATGGCCTTGAAACGGGCTTCGGACTCGCGCAGCTCTTCGATGGCGCGTTTGCGCTGGTCAATATCTTCCACCAGCCACAGCAGGTAATCCGGCTTGCCAGCGCTGTCATGCACCAGTGACAGAGTCAACTGGGTCCAGAACACTTCGCCGTTCTTGCGAACATAGCGCTTTTCTACGGTGTAATAATTGCGCTTGCCTGCCAGCATTTCGGTATGCAGATCCTGCCCGACCTCGCGGTCTTCCGGATAGACATTTTGGGGATCATTTCGCTGGATCAATTCTTCTTCGGTGTAACCAGACATTTCGGTCACGGCGGCATTGGCTGCCAGAATTCGGCCGTCGAGGGAAATCAACCCCATGCCAATGGCGGAGGTCTCGAAGGCAGCCCGGAAACGTTCCTCCAACTGGCGGCGCTCGATTTCACGCTGCTGGAGGGCGTCGGTCATTTGATTAAATGAACGGCCGAGCTCGTTGATTTCGCTCATGCCCCTCAACGCCGATACGCGGGCTGTCAGATCTCCGCCTTGCAGGCGTTTTACAACACGTAATAGTTGGTCTAACGGGCGGAGGAAGCTGCTCTCGCTGCTCCACCAGGCCAGGACAAGCGCTGCGATGCTAACAACAATCATCATCGCCAACTTCCAGCGCAAATTCTCATAAGCCTTGGTGTATAGTTCGCGCACCGGGTAGCCAAGATGCAGGTCGGCTGTGTTTCCCAGCGGGGTCAGCGTATTCAGGCGCGTTACGCCGTCGAGGTCTACCCCTTCCTCCACAGTGGTGCCAACCGGTGAAGCGGTGTACCAGCTGGCAGCGGAAGCCAGCAAGCCGGTGACCGGGACGATCTCGCTGCTGATGGTCCGCAAGAGAACGCTGCCATCCGGAGCAATCAGCGTCACAGCAGCACCGGACGGCAAATCGACCTCGCTTTGCCAGTTGCTCAACCAGCGCACGTCAAACGTGGCGAAGATGACGGTTTGAACCTCGCCATTGAAGGACAGCACCGGGTAGGAGAGATTTACTATCGGCAGATTGGTAGATTCATCCAGGCGGTAGACACCGGCAGCCATATCCAGGGTCTGCAAGGCAGCCTGGAAATCGGGCTGAGCAGCGATGCTGGTATCCCCCTGAACGGGATTGATGGCACAGTAAATATTGCCGCTGGCATCTGCCAGGCCCATGTTGATGGCGTCTGGCGCGATGCGCTCGTAGGCAAAACGCAGCAAAGGAAAGACCTGGGTGCAGTTATCCGGGCTGCGCATTTCCTTGACGCGGATCAAGTCGGAAAAAGCACGGCGGGCGTCATCCAACAGGTGATCGAAATCACTTTGGGCATGATGGAGGATGCGGACGCTTTCCAGCTTACGCTCATTGAGACTTTGCTGAAGATCGTACGAAGCTCCGATGATCTGAACGACCAGAGCTGGAATCACGATCAAAAGCACCAGCCCAAAAATGCGGGTGCGGGATTTATTCCAGAAGCTGGTCTCGGGAAAGAGGGGCATAAGGTGGACTTTCTACACTCAGTTCAGGGTAATTAGCGGTCCCAGCGCCCCTGCATATAGGGGAGTGCATCTAAAACCGCCTTCTGCAGCGCATCAGCCGCGGTGGCTTCGTTATTCCAGATCTTTTCGATAGCCGGGCGAATGGCCAAATCGAGCACTTCGGCGTAATTGCGCAAATAATACGACGGCAGCGGGGCAGTGTGATTGACGACGTAATCGGTGAAAGCCGGGCGCATTTCCAGCGGGTGAACCGGATTATCCAACCAGGAGTCCATTTTGTCGGGTTGGGTGTAATAGGCCTCCTGCAGCGGCATCCATAATCCGCGGGCGAAGAGGTCTACTACTTCGGGATTGTTGTGGAAGTGGTAGAAGCGGATGGCAGCTTCCAGGTGGGGTGTATTGGCAAAAATGACGGTTG
>DATBWK010000053.1:0-3682 GCA_036514835.1 Bellilinea sp. | reverse complement strand
GCGGGCAATGTTGAAAGCGCTGCCAAAGCCGGTATCCACATCCACCAACAGCGGCAGATCGGTCGTGGCAGTGATGCGGCGCACATCGATCAGCACATCCTCCAGAGTGGTAATCCCCAGGTCAGGCACGCCAAGAGATGCTGCCGCCACCCCTCCGCCGGATAGATAAAGCGCTCGAAAACCGCTTTTTTCAGCCAGGCGAGCTGCGTACGCATTAATGACCCCTACTACCTGGAGCGGTTTTTCTTCTACCAGGGCAGCCCGGAATCGCGCACCGGGGGAAAGCTGAGCTTCCATAGCACCTCATGGAGGAGAACCAAGGACGGATGATGACCCGGCGGGCGTAAATGAAGGTCTATTATGGCCGGTTTTAGCTGCTTGTAATGAAAATGATACCAATCGAATTGGACAAAGTCAAATAAATTTACCAGATTAGTTGCAAATTCATCATTTTGTGTTATGCCACTCACCCTCCCTTCAGATGAACATTGATTCCCAAGACTCTTCACCCTTTCCCACAAAATAAAATGCACACGGGCAGCAGCTGTCTGACCCCGATCAATTTTCTATCGGTCTCATTAATTGGAAGAGGCGATTCTGACAAACGAATGCCAAAGTCGTTAATTCTTTCACTATCGGCATGGAACTGTTTGCCCCTATAATAAAATTTGGGTAATTACGTGCCGTAGTTTTTGCCAATCCACTATTTCCGATAAGGAAGGAATGTATGAAAAAACACAATTTCAACCCCGGTCCATCCATTCTGCCGCAAGAATGCATCGACGGTACCATTGAAGCGATGAAAAATTTTGCCGGGACAGGCCTTTCCCTGCTGGAAGTATCCCACCGCAGCAAAGAGTTCGAAGCGGTAATGAACGAGACCGTAGCACTGTTCAAAGAACTGCTTGGCATCCCGGAAGGCTATGCGGTGCTGTTTGTTGGCGGCGGCGCAAGTTCGCAATTCTTCCATGTGCCGTATAACCTGCTCGAGAATAAAGCCGCTTATCTGGTCACCGGCACCTGGGCCAAAAAAGCTTACAAAGAGGCCAAACTATTCGGTACGGTGGAAGTTGTTGCCTCCTCAGAGGAAAAAAACTTCACCTACATCCCAAAGGACTTCACCATCCCGACGGATGCCGATTACTTCCACATCACCACCAATAACACCATTTACGGCACCGAACTGCTGACCGACCTGGATTCCCCTGTGCCGCTGGTGGCAGACATGTCCTCGGACATTTTCTCCCGCCCGATAGACATTTCGAAATACGGTCTGATCTACGGCGGCGCGCAGAAGAATTTCGCCCCGGCTGGAGTGACCTTCGTGATTGTGCGTGAAGACTTGCTCGGTAAGGTAAGCCGCGCCATTCCGTCCATGGTGGACTACCGCACCCACATCAAAGAAAATTCGCTGTTCAACACCCCGCCTGTGGTGCCGATCTACTCCGGCATGCTGACACTGCGCTGGTTGAAAAACCTTGGCGGCGTGGCTGCCATGGAACGCATCAACCTTGCCAAAGCCAATTTGCTGTACAACGCCATCGACAACAGCAAGCTTTTCGTCGGCACAGTCGCAAAAGAAGACCGCTCGCGCATGAACGTCACATTTGTGATGGCGCCGGGCTATGAGAACCTGGTGGAGGAATTCCTCGGCCTGACCAAGACCAAAGGCATGGTTGGCTTGAAGGGTCACCGTTCGGTTGGCGGGTTCCGCGCCTCATTGTACAACGCCCTGCCGCTGGAAAGCGTGCAGGTGCTGGTAGATACCATGAAAGAATTCGAAGCCAGCCATTAGGCTGTTTAGGTTGAAGATAAAACAGGCGCCGATTGGCGCCTGTTTTGATTCTTCGGTGCGGAGCTGCATTCGGAAATTTTTGGGATGCACGAAAACCAGCCCTATCCGAAAACATCGACAATACAATATGGCCTTATTCCGGTACCATAATCTCTTTGATATATTTCACCCGAAGCAGACGGTGCGTGAAACCTGCGTTGTAAAAAACCGCCTGTGCCCGGGCGTTATTGACATTGACGTGTAGGGCTGCCTGCCGGCAGCCAGCCTGCTGCAGACGCTGCAACGCACCAACCAACAGGATTTGCGCCAGGCCTTTGCGGCGCTGCTCCTGCACCACCGCGATCTGTGAAATCCAGCCGGTCTCCCCGGCTACCTCGCAGGTGACGAATCCCACCGGCGATTCTCCATCCAGCACCACCCGCGACAGATCCGGGCGGAAATGTTCGTCCTCCTCGGTATATTCCGCGATCCACTCATCTTCCACGGGTACGATCTCGCCCAGCCGGTCGCGGAAACCCGCGGCATAAGCCTGGAAGAACAATGGCGCACTGGCGCCATCCCAGGCGCGTTCGGTCAGTCCACTCGGCAGTTGACCGGTTGGCAGCTGCCCATCCAACGACCGCACCAGCATCAGTTCGCTGAAGGTATTCTCATACCCATAATCCAGATACAGTTTATTGGCATCCTCTGTGAGGGCTTCATTGACGATCAGCAATTCCAGCGTAACATCCGGTTGCGCCAACCGCAGCGCCCGCGATTCTGCCCATGCCAGTAGTGCTTCTCCAATTCCGCGCCGGCGGAACTCAGGCCGCACCTGCCCGCCAAGCCGAATGCGCTGAACCCCTCCCCCGACTGCGTTTGCAGCCACCCATGCAACTGCCGCCAACTGGTCCAGCACTGCCACGCCCAGGGTATTGTCACTGTGAACCGCAGCAGCGTTTAGTGCATCGCCCGGCAAATTGCTGACCGGTTCATCGCCATCCACGGCCTTACAGGCTTTGTCCAGTTCGATTAGCGCGGCTTGATCCCCCGCGTCAATGGTGCGCCAAACCAATCGATTCATGTCCGAAAATTGTTCGCTCATACTCCCTCCGCCAGACGATTGTATCGCACAGAAGGGTAAAATTGTCCCATCTCGATTGAAAATGGAGACAGTTATGGACGAAATCCCATTTATCCCTAACACCCCAGCCGAGCGTCCCATTATGCCTGCCGAATACGGCATTTCGACCGGCAGACAGGGTTTGCTCACCTGGGAATGGGTGAGCCACCGCATGGTCCAATCCCGCAACTACTGGATCTGCAGCACCCGTCCGGACGGCCGGCCGCATGCCATGCCGGTGTGGGGTGTCTGGTTGGAAGACCGGCTGTATTTTGGTACCTCGCGGGCTTCGCGCAAGGCATTGAATCTCTTCGCCAACCCGGCTGTCAGCGCCCATACTGAGAGCGGCGACGATGTGGTCATCCTTGAGGGCAGCGTCGTGGAGGTCACAGATCGGCAGCTGTTGGACCGAATAACGCTCGAAATTGCCAAAAAATACCCGGGCATGCCCACCGAAGCCGAACCAGATCCCGGCAATGTTACTTTTGTAGTCCAGGCAAATGCGGTTTTTGCTTTCCGGGAACGGGATTTTCCAAAATCGGCCACCCGCTGGCGGCTATAAATGAGTCGCCAACAGGTTTGACACCTGTCTATAATTGTTGTAAAGTGATACATAATTCGCACGGGATGCAGCCTTAACCATTTCCAGGGAGGAAGTAGATGAACGCAATCCTGTCTGTTGGGACATTATTGATCCTGGCATTCCGGCTGCCCGCAGAACTGGCGCAGCAGGCAACCACCGGAATTCCCTGGTGGTTTTGGGCATTAATGGTGGTTACATTAAT
>DATBWK010000052.1:0-17332 GCA_036514835.1 Bellilinea sp. | reverse complement strand
CAGCTGCAGCGTGTCCGCCGCCGCCGAACTGCGCAGCGATATTCGAGACGTCCCAACCTGGTCGGGAGCGCCAGCTGACTTTGACTAAATCTGGCGAGTGTTCAATGAACAATACCGAGATATCCGTATCCGATATGGTGGATAGAATATCCGTCAGGTCAGCATCATCCAAATTATTATACCCGACCTGTAATCGATCGGCCTCGCGCAAAGTGGCCCAAATGAGCCGGTCTTTCTGCTGCAGGGTGGAAAGGCCAACGCCCCAATAGCGGGCGGCTTCGATGGAGCGGGCTACCAGGCCTTGAAAATATAAATGCGGCAAATCAGCGCCGTGATCTACCAGGTCGGCAGCTACCCGCAAGGCGTTTGAATTCATATTCGAGGTGCGGAAACCGATGGTGTCCGTCAGGATTCCGGTGAGCAGCGCGCTGGCAACGTCTTTCGTCACCGGCAGACCCCACTTTGGCAGCGATTCGGCCAATATGGCAGCTGTGGCAACTGCTTCCGGCACTACCAAGTTGATGATGGCGAATCGCGAGTTGGTGATATGGTGGTCGATTTGAATGTCTGGCTGGCGCGGGGTGACTTCACTGCCGAGGCGTTTCAGGTCGCCTGAATCAACCGCGATGAAGGTGTCGAATGGCCGAGTGACACGCGTGGCAACTTGATCGCTGCCAGGCAGGTGCATCAAATTATCCGGTACCCCGTCACGCAGCACCATTTGTACGCTGCGTCCGGCAGTTTGCAGCGATAATCCCAGCCCAAGCAGCGAGCCAACGGCATCTCCGTCCGGGCGCACATGGGCAACAATCAGCACATCTTTTGCGCTGCCAAGGCGTTCGTGGATGGCAGCCTGTTCAGCCTCATGCATCCTGCTCGTCCTCTTCGTCTTCGCTTTCCTCAACTTCAACCGACTCTACCGGCGGATTTTCTGACCGGAGATCCGCCAGTAGGCGTTCGATCCGGTCGGCTTTTTCAGGGGTAGGATCCCAGTGGAAACGCAGGCGCGGGAAGGCCCGCAGCTCGATGCTGGCAGCCAGGGCGCGTCGAATATAACCACTGGCGCTATTAAAGCCCTGGAGCGCTTCCTGAGCCCGCTCACTGCCTTCAATGGCAGAGAGATACACTTCCGCATAGGCTAACTCGCGGTCGACCTTGACGTCTGTGACGGTGATGCCAGAGACGCGCGGATCGCGAATTTTGCCCATGACGATCATTTCGGACAGGTCCTGCCGAATTCGATCGCCGATGCGTTGGAGTCTTAACTTTGACGGCATTGCATCCTTCCTTCAACTTCTCCGGAGTTACGCGTCAGCGCGCTCCAGTACATAACACTCGATGAGATCGCCAACTTCAAAATCATTGTAATTACGGAAGCCCGCACCACATTCGAAACCATTGCGCACTTCTCGTACGTCTTCTTTTTCGTGTTTCAACGATGAAAACTCGCCTTCAAAAACGATAGTACCTTCGCGGCGCAAACGCACCTTACCATTGCGGCGCAGCTCCCCGCTCGTCACGCGGCAGCCGGCAATGGCGCCAACCTTGGAGATGCGGAACGTCGCCAGGATAACCCCGGTGCCGACAATATTTTCATTAATTTCCGGCTCGAGCAGCCCCTTCATGGCTTTTTCAATATCTTCGGTCAAACGATAGATGATATTGTACAACCGGATCGAAACACCTTCTGCCTCAGCATTTCGGCGGGCAGATGCATCCGCCTGGACGTTAAACCCGACCACGATGGCGTGGGATGCGGTCGCCAGCATGATGTCGCTTTCGCTGATGTTGCCTGCCTCGGCGTGCAGAATGTTGATTTTGATATCGCCCTTGCCAAGCTCGTTGAGCGAGGAGATGATGGGCTCGAGCGAACCCTGAACATCAGCTTTGATAATGAGCCGCAGTTCATGGGTTTCGCCGGATTGTACTTTGGCGAAAAGTTCTTCCAGGGTGGCTTTGGGTGCAGCAGCAGCTCGCTGCTGGCGCGCCTGGGCGCGTTCTTCAACCAGGGCGCGGGCTTCGCGCTCGGTTCCGAATTTCAAGAAAATGTCGCCGGCAGACGGGACTTCATTCATGCCCATAATTTGTACCGGAGTCGAGGGACCGGCTTTCTTGAGTTTGCGTCCGCGGAAATCGAACATGGCACGGACCCGGCCGTAGGCCTGACCCGCCACAATGATGTCTCCTGGTTCGAGGGTGCCGTTGTAGACCAGCATATTGGCGACCACGCCTTTGGCGCGTTCAACTTTTGATTCGATTACCGTACCAAACACCTTGCCTTCCGGGTTGGCTTTGATATCGATATTGTCTGTAACCAATAAAATGGCTTCCAGCAGGTCTTCGATGCCCTGTTTGAGTTTGGCGGATACCGGCACGACCATGGTATCGCCATCCCAATCATCCGGCGTCAGGCCGTTTTCGGACAGCTGTTTCTTGGTGAAATCGGGGTTGGCGTCCGCACGGTCAACTTTGTTCATTGCCACAATTATCGGCACCCGGGCTGCCTTGGCATGCGCGATGGCTTCACGCGTCTGCGGCATGACGCCGTCATTGGCAGCTACCACCAGCACCACAATATCGGCGCCCTGAGCGCCGCGTGAACGCATGGCAGTGAAAGCGGCATGTCCTGGCGTGTCCAGGAATGTAATGGCTCTTCCTTTGTGTTCCACCTGGTAAGCGCCGATGTGCTGCGTGATGCCGCCGGCTTCGCCGCCAGCCACATTGGTATGCCGGATGGCATCCAGCAAGGTGGTCTTGCCGTGGTCAACATGACCCAGAATGGTCACAACTGGCGCGCGGTCTACCAGACTCTTGACTTCTTCCTTGGCGATTAACTGCCGCCAAAGCGGAATTTCACCGGCCTCTTGTTCTTCGGGCAAATCGTAGATCTCAGATTTGGTCTCGAACCCCATCTCGGAAGCTACGATCGAAGCCGTATCGAAATCGATCAGTTGGTTAATATTGGCCATTACCCCATTTGACATCAAAATTTTGATGATCTGGATGGGGCTGGCTTCCATGCGTTGAGCAAGGTCTCGCACGGTAATGCTGCCAGGCAGCTCGATTGTCTTTGACCCATTATCGCTCATATTCACCTCGTATCCGTTTATGCGTCCCTGAATCCCCTGACGCTTATAAATATCAATTTTATGACCGGGGAAAGGCGGTTGTGACGCTGATGCTGAGGGGTCAAATCAATCGGCATTTCCTGACACACGCTCGATCCTGAACCAGGAACGAGACTATCAGGCTTCTGTCATAACATCCAATGGCAGGCTATCCATAAAATGGATCAGAACGTCGCGGTCCTGTTCGGTCAATTCAGTTTTTAAGGCATGGGCCAGCGCACCTTTTATTGCGCTTTCCCAGCAGGATTTCTTATCGTGCACGTAGGCTCCCCGCCCGGCAGCTTTTCCTGTCGAGTCAATGGAGACTCCCGCCGGGCTGCGTACCACCCGGATCAGATTCCGCTTGGGCATCACCTGCCGACACCCAACGCATGTGCGCTGCGGAATATGTTTCACACGTTTGATAGGTTTTTTAGTCACCTTTCTTTCTCAAAGCGTGCCACCTTCAATATTAGGGTTCCCAATCCCAACCTTCGCCATCACGGCGGTGCTTCCGAGTAACGATCGTCTGATCTTTATCGGGATCATATTCAACCTGAACATGCTTCTTCTTTTTCTTGCCCTTCTTTTTGCCCGGGACGCCGCCTTCGGTCTCTTCCTCTTCTTCATCGGAAGCAACCGCGGTCGGCACAGCCTGGCGCAGCTCGAAGAGCTTATCGAAGGAAACTTCTTCCTCTTCGGTTTCTTCAATGACGACGGCAGGCTCAGTTACAACCGGAGCCGCTTCACTTACCACGGGTTCGATCTCTTCGACCGGTACGCTAATTTCTAATGGTTCTTCGGCAACCGTTTCAACAACCTCGGCTTCCGGTGCGGTCTCGACCACTTCGGGAGCTGCTGCGGCGGCGATGGCGGCTGCTTCTTCAGCTTCGGCAACTTCCAGGGCGTGACGTTCGTCCAGGGCGGCAACCATATTGTTGATTTCCTGCAGCGCGCGCGGACCGATGCCGTTTAATCGTAGGATATCATCCGGGCGAACCTTGATCTGCAAGGCCATCTCGCCAAGGGTGCTGAAGCCAGCTTCCTGGAGTATATAGGCAACGTGCTCGGGGAGACCGCTGTCCAAGATGCTCATTTCGAAAGCATCTGCCGGAATCAACGCGCGGGCGGTCTCGATCTCATCCCCAATTGCTTTTTCAGCAGCCGGTCGGGCTGTGGCGCGGCGTTCCACCCGGTCGACGAAGCGAATCAACTGCTCAAACTCTTCAGGAGAAAGCGGTCGGCCTTCAGCCTTGCGGGCTAATAGCTCCTCAGCCTTAACCATGAACTCGGCTTCTTGAGCCGCCACGGAAGCCATGGATTCTTCTTTTTGCAATCGATTGAGTACATCGGCTGCTGCTTCGGGCAGACTCTTGATGTCAATGCGCCAACCCGTCAACTTGGCAGCCAGACGGGCATTCTGACCGTCGCGGCCGATCGCCAGGCTGAGTTGATCTTCCGGAACAACCACGGTGGCAGTTTTTCCGCCGGCATTGCGATCATTCAGGTAGACCCCGTTCACACGCGCCGGGCTGATCGCCTTGGCGATGAATGCAGCGGGATCGGCATTCCATTCGATCACATCAATTTTTTCATCGTGCAATTCACGGACGATAGCCTGGATACGCACGCCGCGAATACCCACGCAAGCCCCCACCGGATCAATGCCGGGTTGGGTGGCGGAAACGGCAACTTTAGCGCGTTCACCGGGCTCGCGGGCGATGGAGCGGATCTCAACCACGCCGTGGTAGATCTCAGGAACTTCGTTTTCCAACAGGCGGCGAAGGAAGTTGCGGTGCGTGCGGGACAGAATGATCTGCGGACCGCGCGGGTTGTCTTTGACCTCGGCGACCAGGGCGCGCACACGTTCGTGAATGCGAGGCCGTTCACCGGGGATCAACTCTTTACGCGGCATAGCGCCTTCAGCCTTCATCTCGAGGCCTATGGTCAACCCCTGGGCATTGACGGCCTGTACGACACCGCTGACGATTTCACCCATCTGCTTCGAATAGAAATCGATCTGGGCCTGGCGCTCAGCATCGCGAATGCGCTGCTGAATCACCTGGCGGGCGGTCTGGGCTGCTACACGCCCAAAGTCCTTGGGTGTGCTTTCCACAATGACCATATCCCCGAGTTGGGCGTTAGGGTCAAACGTGCGGGCGACCTCCAGGGTGACTTCAGTCGTTTCTTCCTGAACGGACTCAACGACTTCCTTCTCGGCAAGAATAGTGACCTTGCCGGTTTCGGTATCCACCTTGGATTCAACATGCTGCGCGTTAGACGCATTGACAGCGCGTCGGTAGGCCGAAACCATAGCCGATTCCAGGGCCTTCAGGATAATATCCCGACCCAGTTGTTTTTCCTCGATGACTTCATTGAAAGCCAGAGTAAATTCGTTCTTCATGCTTGCGCCTTCTCCAAAATAAATAGAACTGTTATATAAGCAGAAAAGTGGGGGGAGGCCCACTTTTCGTTGAACGCGAAATAGGTTGGCTTGCTTACAGAGCTTATTTTAACACAGTCAAGGGTAACTTGCAAGGAATCTGTACTGATTTCATCATGTTCTATGCATCTCGCCTATCGCAGATGAATCCCCCGGGAATGGGTCATGCTATACTCAGTTTTTGAGGGCATCTTACTCCAACGAGGCGTAGCATGGCAGCAGAAACGATCTGGTGGCGCGACAGCGTGGTCTATCAAATATACCCGCGTTCCTTCGCTGACAGCAACGGTGACGGCATCGGTGATTTGCAGGGAATTATCCAGAAACTGGACTATTTGGCAGCATTGGGGGTGGAGGCTGTCTGGTACTCGCCTTTCTTCACCTCGCCTGACGCTGATTTTGGCTACGACATCAGCAATTTCAACGACATCGATCCCAAGTTCGGCACGCTGGCTGATTTTGACCGCCTGGTCTCCGAATCGCATAAACGCGGCATCAAAGTAATCCTGGATTTGGTGCTCAACCACACCTCCACCCAGCACCCCTGGTTTCAGGAATCGCGCAAGGGGAAAGACAATTCCTACTCCGACTGGTACATCTGGCGGGATGCCAAACCCGACGGCAGCCTGCCCAATAACTGGGAAGCTATTTTTGGCACCGCCGCCTGGGAGTTTGACCCGCTGCGCGGTCAATATTACTATCACATGTTTTATCCACAGCAGGCTGACCTGAACTGGCGCAATCCGGACGTGCGCAAAGCCTGTCTGGATGTTTTCCGTTTCTGGCTGGACCGCGGGGCAGACGGCTTTCGGTTGGATGTTTTCAGCAACTATTTCAAGCATCCCGATCTGCCGGATAACCCGCCGGCGATTGGATTGCGGGCTTTTGACCGCCAAAAGCACATTTACGACTCAAATCAGCCGGAGATGATTCCCTTTCTGCGCGAGATGCGGGAATTGCTGGATTCGTACCCGGATCGCTACGCTGTCGGCGAGACTTTTCTGGCTACACCCCAAAATGTAGCTGAATATACCGCGCCAGGCTTGATTCACGCTGCTTTTGATTTCGAAATGCTGCATGCGCATTGGGACCCGGCTAGCTTCTTGAAGGCAATATTGAGCTCTGAGAAGGCCATGCACCCCGATTCATGGCCGGTATACACCCTCAACAACCACGACACCTCCCGTTCGGCGTCGCGGTTCCACTGCGGCGACAACGACGAACGCTTGAAGGTCGCCGCGGCGCTGCTGATGACTTTGCGCGGAACGCCTTTCATCTATTACGGCGAGGAAATTGGCATGCGTAACATCCATGTACAACGCCGCTATATTCAGGACCGCATCGGCGAAAAATATTGGCCGATTTTCGACGGACGGGATAAGAACCGTTCACCAATGCAATGGAATACCAAACCGTATGCCGGTTTTAGCAGCGTGAAATCCTGGCTGCCGGTCAATCCAGACTACGTCAAGCGTAATGTCGAAGTGCAGCGCGCCGACCCGAAGTCCCTGTTCAACTTTTACCGCCGCATTATTCAGCTGCGCAAAGACCTGCCTGCCTTGCGCCGCGGCATCTTCCAACCGGTGACCTTTGAACCGCGCAAAATTCTGGCCTATTTACGCCGGGACCGCGATCAAATCGTGCTGGTAGCCCTTAATTTCAGCCGCCGCCCGGTGCGTTTGGCTCTGGGCGGTGAAATGCTGCGCCATGATTGGAGTCTGGTGTTATCCAACCATCGCGACAAGCTGCCGCCGATCGAAAAAGGCGGTTACCTGCCGCTATTGGGCGACGAAGCGATGATATTGACGGCGAAGTCCTGAGTTATTCTTCTTCACCGCTGGTTTCACCGACAGCCTGCAGATCAAATGGCACGCCGACCTGTTCCCCTGCCTCCTTCAAGCCTTTGACCACCTCCACCAGCAGCGGAACACCTTCCTGGCTGTTGCGCTCGAAGAGTTCAAATTCCTTCTCGCCGTGAATATAGATGCGCTCCTGGTCAACAGCTTTAGGCGCTTCTTTGAGTGTGTGAATCAACGCATCCAGATCGGCTTTGAAGGCTTGCGGGTCACGGAAGGCGCTGATGTTGACTGCCGCGAAGAAATGACCAACATTGGCAGGCGCATCGCGGCCTGGCGCGCCGACTTCCGGTCCAAAGGCAGCTCCCGAGAGTACGCCCGAGAAAATATCCACCATTAAACCCAATCCATAGCCCTTGTAGCCGCGCATAATGTCCGAGCCGCCTAATGGGAGCAGCGCGCCGCCTTTGAGCACCTCGGACGGGCTGGTGGTCACTGCACCGGTTTTATCCACACCCCAGCCTTCCGGAATGGACTCCCCGGCTTTATCGTACACCGTGATCTTGCCGATCGGCACGATACTGGTCGCCATATCGAGCACATAGGGGCGTTCGTTCAAGGCCGGTGCCGCAACGGCGATGGGGTTGGTGCCGATCAAACGGGTGCGCCCGTAAGTCGGTACGACCAGTGGCTGCGCATTGGTGAAACTGATGCCGATCATGTCATGCGGCAGGGCCATCATGGCGTAATAGCCGGCAATGCCGTAGTGGTTGCTATTGCGCACGGTTACAAACGCAACCCCGCTCTCCTTTGCCTTGGCGATCGCAGTCTGCATGGCTTGATATGAAACAACCATACCTAGGCCGTTGCCGCCATCCATCAATACGGTCGAAGTTGTCTCTCGTACAGTGGTAAACGGGGAGGATGGATCAATCAATCCTTTGAGGATGCGCGATCCATAATACGAGTGCAAGCGAATGATGCCGTGCGAACTCACACCACGCAGGTCGGCGGAAATGAGGATTTCAGCGGCGCGCTCGGCATGCGGCTGCGAAACGCCCAGTTTGCGGAAGAAACGGACCATGTAATCGGTCAGGTCATTGGCACGGTACAGGATGGCTGGCGGCATGATTTACCCCTTTATGGATCGAATTGGATGAGGTAATTATAGCAATAAACAGCGCTTGGAATATTGCCCGGGTGGATCGATCATCAAAACAATCGGGGTAATTTTTTGTTGTAAATAAAAATGCCCGGGAAAATCCCGGGCATCGCTCTGCTTACACGTCCAAATTCCGTACCGTCCTCGCATGCGTCGTGATAAACCGTGTGCGCGGAGGTACCGCCTCGCCCATCAGCATATCAAAGGTACGGTCGGCTGCCGTGGCATCCTCGATCGAAACCGACAACAGCGTGCGGTTCTCCGGGTTCATGGTGGTCTCCCACAGCTGCTCCGGGTTCATCTCACCCAGACCTTTATAGCGCTGGAGGGATGCTTTTTCGGCGCTCGGCCCCATATCCTTCAGAGCCTGGATTTTTTCAGCCTCGGTGTACACATATTTTTTCGTATTTTTATGGGAAATCAGATATAGCGGCGGCTGGGCGATAAACAAGTGCCCGCCCTCGATCAGAGATTGCATATAGCGGAAGAAGAAGGTTAAGAGCAATGTGCGGATGTGGCTGCCGTCCACGTCGGCATCGGTCATGATGATCACGCGTCCGTAGCGCAGGCCGGTCAGGTCGAATGATTCACCAATGCCAGTGCCCAGGGCTGAAATCAGAGCCTTGACTTCATTGTTGGACAAGATTTTATCCAAACGGGCGCGTTCCGTGTTAAGGATTTTGCCGCGCAAGGGTAAAATCGCCTGAAAATGCCGGTCGCGCCCCTGTTTGGCGGATCCGCCGGCGCTTTCTCCCTCAACGATGTACATCTCGGTTTTATTCGGGTCGCGTTCCGAGCAATCCGCCAGCTTACCAGGCAGAGTCAAACTCTCCAGCGCAGACTTGCGGATTACCAGGTCGCGCGCCTTGCGAGCTGCGTCACGGGCACGCGCTGAGGTCAGACATTTGGATACAATCGCACGAGCTGCCGATGGATTTTCCTCGAGGAAGGTAGTGAAGTGCTCACCGACCACTTGCTGCACGTAAGTCTGCACCTCGGGATTCATCAGCTTAACCTTGGTCTGCGATTCGAATTGAGGATCGGGGTGCTTGATGGAAACGATGGCAGTCATGCCTTCGCGGGTATCGTCGCCGGCGAAGTTGGGGTCCGCGTCTTTGAGCAGATTGGTACGGCGGGCATAATCGTTAATCACACGGGTGATCGCGGCACGCAAACCCGTCATATGCGTTCCGCCGTCGATGGTGTTAATGGTGTTGGCAAACGAGTAAACCGACTCGGAATAGGCGTCTGTGTATTGCACAGCGACTTCGATACCGATGTTATCGATTTCGCGCTCGGCAAAAAATACCGGATGCAAGGTACTGCGATTTCGATTGAGATAGCGCACAAAGGAGACAATTCCGCCCTCGAAATAGAAGGTCATCTCGCGTTGGATGCGCTCATCGATCAACTTGATCTGCACTTTGCGGGTGACAAAAGCCATCTCGCGGAAGCGCTGTACCAGTGTCTCGAATTTATAATCGATCTCTTCTTTGAAAATTTCCCGATCGAAACGGAAGCTTGTGATCGTGCCAGTTAAGTCCGGGTCGCATTTACTGATTTGCTTGACAGCTTCCTGGGGAATGCCGCGTTCGTAACGCTGCATAAACATCTTGCCTTCACGGCAAACCCGCACTTCGCACCATTCCGAGAGCGCGTTGACCGCCGACACACCTACGCCGTGTAAACCGCCGGAAACCTTATAGCTGGAACCGCCAAATTTACCACCGGCGTGCAGGGTGGTCATGACAACTTCGAGCGCCGACTTCTTTTTCTCCGGGTGAATGTCGACCGGAATGCCGCGCCCATTATCCTCGACGGTCACGGAACTGTCGGCATGGATGGTGATGGTGATTTTGTCACACACCCCGGCCAGGGCTTCATCGATCGAGTTATCAACTACTTCATAGACCAGGTGATGCAGCGCTTTAATATCTGTACCGCCGACATACATACCCGGGCGGCGGCGGACAGCTTCCAGACCTTCCAGTACCTGAATATCTTTAGCGCCGTAGGACGAAATTTTCACCGGTTGTACCACTTAAACCTCCTGGATAATGAAGACGCTATCACACAAACCCTGCTGTGTTTGGCGTTCGGATTGTTGATCAGGTTTTTATTTCCTGCGGACGGAATGGCAATGAATTTTCTGCCATCCAGCGCATGCCATTGCGAAAATAGACAAAACTGGCTGCAAACACAGCGGTCAGGATGAACGCATGCCCAAGAATGCCAACCAGCGTCATCCAAGAACTGGTGGGCGGAACGCGCCACAGCACGTTCATGCCCTGCGAAATGACCAAAGCGACAATCAGGAAGGTGCCGGTGCCAGGCATAAAATGGCGCACAAGCCGGACACTGGTCATGGCTGAAACCACCAGACCGGATTTGCTGGAAAAGATCGCATGCGGCGTAAAGACTAACGGCAGCAGCATCCAGATCAGCAAAAAGCCGGCAAATAACATCGCAAAATCGCCAAGTCCTGGACTGATCAGGGCGATCACCGAAATCAACATCAGCGCCGGGATGGTGATTACAATCAGCGCTAAGACCAGACTGAAAGTGAGCGCTAGAGCGTACAGAACTTTTTTAAAAAAGGCTTGAAATTCGAAAGCCCCGCCGTCCCCGGCAGTCGCGCGCGCCAATAAGCCGAAGTAAATACAGCCAACGGCAAAGCCAACCAGGATTATCGCCATCCAAACGCCGAAAGCAGCGGCGATCGTTGGAATCTCAATGACCAGGGCAGCCCCCAGCGGTGTAGATTCGGTGAGGGTGGAAGACATCAGACTTGGCACGCCAATCGGCATCGTGCGAATGGTACCGAGCAGGTTGAACTCAGTCAGGATTTTGTCCCACGTCTCACTGATAACGGTCATTTGACTGGCAACCTGAGGTGTATTGATCTGCTGCAGCAAGCGGACAACGTCGTCAATCGCCGGTTTGAGCGCCTGGCGGACACTGACCTGCGGCCCTAACCATAAGAAGAGGTCGATAAGCACCGGCAGCACCAGCAATCCAAGGTTGTTGGTTACAATATTAAACCCCGCGATGATCGCGTTCATCATGCGCGGGGGAGCGCCGGAATTCGTGCTGCGATTTTCCATAGACGCCTTAATTTTACCATATCTGACCGTTGCCTGCTCCCGCTGGCGACCACGAACAGCAGACCCGCTACGGCTGGTTAGCTGTGAATTTAAACGAAAAACCCGCGGGCAGGGTAAAATTTGAGGATGCAAGCGCACCAGCATGTGCCAGATACAAACCGCCTGAGTGTCATCACCGCCACTATTTTCCTGGCGTACGCGCTCATTCCTTTTGTCAATTTACCCAGCCAGCAAATCAGCCTGCAGCTGCCCGGATTCCTGTTTCAAATGGAACTCAATTTCGGCACGGTCGTTTCCATCCTGGTGGCAATTCTCGCGGCAGCAGGCACGGATTGGTTGATTCAGGGTCACCCGACCGCGGCTGGCGAGGCGCGGCTGCCCAATTGGCTGCTGCCAGCCTTGACTGCCTGGGTAATCGGCGTGCCGTTGACCTCTTTGGAAGTCAGCCCTCAGTGGTGGGCTGTATTTGCACTTGGCGGATTGTTATTTGTTTTAGTCCTGTTGGCCGAATATATCGTGGTCGACGCAGATGACGACCGCTTTGCGCCAGCCAGCGTTGGATTAATTGCGGTTTCATTTGCCCTGTATCTGGTTCTCGCCATATCCATCAAGGGGTCTTCGCTGCGGCTATACGCGGTCTTATTTGCCATTGCGCCTACCGTTTTTCTCATCGCACTTCGCACACTGTACCTGCGCTGTGGTGGAAAATGGTTCTACGGTTGGGCTTTTGGCATCACCCTGGTGATCGGTCAAGTAGCCGTGGGGTTGCATTACCTGCCGCTCAGCCCGCTGCGTTTTGGCCTTGTCCTGGTCGGTTTGACCTACGCGCTGACCAGCCTCGCCAGCGGGATCGAGGACCAGCGTGATGAGAAGAAAATCTGGATCGAACCGGTGATCATGCTTGTAATTCTTTGGGGAATCGCATTTCTGGTGCGGGCTTAGCTGTGAAAGTGTTGATTTTGCCGCGTGAGCACCTCCAGGTGATGGAAGCCCACGTCGGAAATTGCGCTCCTGAAGAAGGTTGCGGGTTGTTGGCGGGGATTGGCGACCAGGTTGAACTTACAATTCCGATAACCAACCAAGAGCATTCCCCGGTGCGGTACAATATGGAACCGAATGAATTGGTTCGGGCTTTCTACGATATTGAAGCCCGTAAGTTGGAAATGTTGGCCAGCTTTCACTCACACCCAAACGGGCCAGCCGTTCCCTCAGAAACCGATGTGGCCGAATTTTTCTACCCGGGAACGTTTATGTTGATCTGGAGCCGGATAGATCAGCGTTGGACAGTGAAAGCGTTCGAGATTTTAGCCGACAATTTTATTGAAATTGGGTTGCAAATCACAGAATAACCGCAACCCATACTGGTATGAGGTGTTGCTTAAAATGTTTGGAGGACACTTATGAGTGAATTTTGGAAAATATTACTGGTATTCGTTCTGTCATACGTGGCAGGGTCAATTCCATTTGGCTTACTGGTTGTCTGGATTTTTAACGGTAAGGACCTCCGGGCTGTAGAAAGCGGACGAACGGGCGGCACCAACGCAATGCGGGCTGCCGGCTTTGTGGCAGGCTTGTTAACCGCTGGCCTGGACGTGTTAAAAGGCGTCGCTACCGGCTGGATTGTGTCCTGGCTGTTCCCCGGCACCCCCTGGGTGAGCGTGGGAGCTGCACTCATGGCAATCCTCGGACACAATTATTCCATATTCCTCATCGAAGAAAAAATTGGCGGCGGTATCCGCTTGCGCGGTGGGGCTGGTGGAGCTCCGGCTGTGGGCGGCGCAATCGCTTTGTGGCCTCCCAGCGCATTGATCATCCTCCCTCTGGCTGCCCTGGTTTATGTTTTTGTTGGCTACGCCTCGGTCACAACGATGTCGATCGCGGTTTTCGCCGCACTTGTATTCGGTGTTCGGGCGGCTCAGGGTTTAGGCCCATGGATGTATGTATGGTACGGCGTGGCAGCCTTGTTGATCGTCATGTGGGCGCTGCGTCCGAACCTGGCACGCCTGGTCTCTGGGAGCGAAAGAGTGGTTGGTCTGCGCGCGTACTTGAAAAAAAAGGGTGAAAAAGAGAAACTGGCAAAAGCTTCTCTCACTCGGCCTTCGCAGCAACGTCACCAGGAAAGCGGAATTTAGTCGTTTCGCAATAATAATAAAAGGCATCCGCTGGATGCCTTTTTAATTTGCATATTGTAGGATACCCGGGTCATCAGGCTTCAGCAGTTAAGGTTTCTTCCGCGGCTATATTTTTGTATAAAAAGCGAACATTGCGTTTATGCAGGTCCTGGGCAATGCCGCCAAGGTTGACCCGGCTTTTGCCGCAGGATTCGATGTCGATAGCCGCCAGGGCTTCCAGCGGATTTTTACGGCGGGCAGCTGCCCGAACAGCCTTGCGAACATTGGAAATATATGCCAGGTTATCGCGCACGGCATCGTCTATTTCGCCGCGCAGGATAATGTCACCATGACCCTGAATAATGTTTTCCAGACCCATTTTGCCGATGGCTTTGATGGTGTTGTTCATCACGTCCGGGTCACCGTCAACCATGTAGGGCAGGGGCAGGAAAGCGTCCCCGGCGAATAACACCCGGTCCTCTTCTACCAAAACTGAAATTCCATCCGAGCTGTGACCAGGCGTGTGAATGAAGACCAGGTTTTTCTTGCCTGTGCGCAAGGTCAACATACCGTCGTCAAAGGTCAGGTGCGGGTAGACCAGCTTAATCTGGCGAAAGGATGAATTTTGCCGGCGGGCTGTTTCCAACGAAGCCGGTCCGCGCAATTCCATCAATTCACGGCAACGGGCATGCGAAATAATGGTTGCTCCCGGAAAAAAGCAATTTCCCCAGGTATGATCCGCGTGGTAATGGGTATTGACCACATAGCGAACAGGAACGCCTAATTGTTCCTCGATGAAAGAACGCATCGCAAGTGTCTCCTCGGGAGTTGCCAGAGTATCGATCACTACCGCCCATTGCGGCCCGGTGATCGCACCTGCGGTAACCTGAGCATACACTTCACTTTGAAACCAATAGACATTTTCAGAAACGCGTTCGCGATGCATAGAAATTTCCCTGAGAAAGAATAAATGATTATTGCTGTAAGAAATGAAACGATTTCCGTAGAGCCCCGCAAGCCACTAACGGTATAGAATAGCATAAATAAATTGAAAAGTCAAAAATCGAAAAAAAATATTAACAACCCTGGAATATTAAGAACCAGGGCTGTTTTTGACCCAACAATCAACTAAATTTGGATATCTTCGTCGAATGAATCCATCTTTTCGGGTGGAAGTAATGGGAAAGTCAGCAAGCCGCGTTTTCGCAGAAAAAACGCTACCACGCCCAGAGTTGACAATTCCAGCCCGAGCAATCCTAAAATCCAAGGCCAATTGCGCACGCCAAAATTCAGGATTGCCAGAGATTCTGAACCATTTTCATCGCCAGTAGGAACGGAAATGACAGTGATGGTCGTTTGCGGACCAACAGCACTGGTCGGTCCGGCGGTCAAATTGCTGGCGATTGGGGTTCCCTCCGCGGAAAAAGTACCTTCCAAAGTTGGTGAAGCTGTCGGCAGACCAATAATATCCAGAGTTGAGGTGGAAAACACGGTCGCGGTCTGTTGCGTCATCATGGCGTTATTACTCTGGGCGGTGGAAGTCTTCGCGCCTGGGAATAATGTCCAGGTAGGTGTTACGGTGCGGGTTGGGAAAGGTGTTCGGGTACGCAGAGGTGTGGAAGAGCGAAAGGTGTAGAATGTGGCGTAACGAATGGGCGTGCGGGTGCGGGTTGGTAAACGGGTAAGGGTAATTGTTCGCGTTCGGGTGGCAGTCAGCGAACCGGTCGGTGTGGGGGTAGGACCGGTCGGGGTGATCGTGCCGGTCTGGGTTGCGGTTTGGGTCGGCGTGAGGGTTTGGGTAACCGTGGGCGTTGACTGCCCGATGGTGACGCTGATCACGTTCGAAAAAGTTGACCCAAGGCTGCTGCTGACGATTTCCAGCCGATAATAGTAGGTGGTGTTGTTTACCAGACCGGTGTCAATATACTCATAATTGGCGCCGGTGACACTGGTGCCCTGATGAACGATGAAATTGCTTACCCGGTCAAATGGTCCGGCTGCCGCCAGGCTGCGCAGCACATAAAAACCGGAAGTATTGACTTCGCTGGCGGTTGACCATTGGATGGCTGCCTGAAGAAGGCCTGGAATGGCCTCGAAGCGAGTGATCACCACGGATGATTGCTGCGGCAGCAACCCGACCACGAACGGTGTAAAGTTTAATTCATTGGAAAAATCCGGCCGACCTGAGTTGTCAATTTCTGCAAGAATTTCATTTGCAGTGGTGTCACAGGTGGTGGTTTGACCGGTGGCGCCGGTGGTGTTCCAGCCGCTGGGTGCAGTCAAGGAAGGCGAATACCACCACAGCGGGAATTTAGTCGCGTCCGCGGACGCGCAATAGAAGGAGGATTCGACTGAGGTTGTGCAGCCAGAAGTCCGGTCGTAGCGCAGTGCGAGGTTCAATTGGGCTGAAGGAGTTGCCCCGCTCTCCAGAAATAGGTCGTAATAATTCGAGCAGGCGATTAAGCTGCCGGGCGCGCCGCCAGTAAACGGCACATTTTCTGGTGAGCCCGCCCCATGATTGACAATATTTAACCCATAATCGGCCCCGTCCGCGGAGCGCTGATAACTGATTAGGCCGTTAAAGGTTGACTGCTTGCCTGTTGTGACCGAAACTCGTTCTCCCTGCACACCTGGTTCCCCGCTGCGCGGCAGGACTGGCGCTCCAAGCCGTTTGCTATCGTTGACGGTGCATTGGTTGCTGCCGCTGCTGCTTGAGATTCCGACACCCCAAAAATTATGATCCGCATTTCCAGCCAGACCGCAATCCACCTGAACGCCTGGGCGATTGTTGAAGATGTTGTTACCGTAGGCTTGCAGTGAGCCGCCAACCCCGGCAACGCGGAAAACTGCATAGCCAGAGTTGTTTGTCACCTGACTGAAGCGCAGCGTCACTGCACCTGAGTTATTGGCAATTTTGAGCGCATCCTGACCGGCAGACAAATCAACATGTTCGACGAGGATATTCTGCGGGCTATCCACAGTCACCAGGTCGCGATTAGGAGCGGCACACGAACCGTCGTTGATGGTCAGTGACCTAAGCGTACCGCCTCCCGTCCAGCGCAGCATGGCTTCGGTGCATGTTGACCCCTGATAGGTGATGCGCGAGTCGTTCACACCCTGAATGGTGACCGGTTGATCCACTACAACCGTATTGCTCTTGACAGAATAGGCTCCCAGCACCGTTACAGTCCCGGGTCTAGCGTCTATGGCGTCTTTCAGACCGGTGCCGTATCCGCCGATCGAATCACTGCTGGAATTGATATAACAGGGGGAAAATCCGCCGCAAGCCGTAGCATCATTGGCAGCATAAACGGATACTGCAGTTGCTATCACAGGAATGGCAGCAAAACTCTGGTCGGATTGCACCCAACCGCTGCCGGCGGTCTGTTGATAAATGCGCAACAACACCGAACCGCCGCTAACGGCCGATCGGTTAATGCGGAATCCCAGGTTAAGAATATCCCCAAACGCTCCGGCTGAGACCTGGGCTTGTGCTCCGCCAAGCGTGGTGTAGCCATCAGGTCCTGCCAGGCAGTTGGCTGTGCTGGCAGAATAACTTGCCCCGGTAACCGCTCCCGTGAGGTCAACGCGAAACGCTTCAGCCGTCCA
>DATBWK010000051.1:0-8957 GCA_036514835.1 Bellilinea sp. | reverse complement strand
TTCGAGATGCGGCTGGAGGGCATGTCCTATCAGGAGATCGCGGCTGCCGGAGGCGGCATTCGCTCCACCGTGCGCGCTACCCGCAATGCCAGCCTGGAAGAGCTTAAAAACCAGTCGCGCGCCCGTGCCAGTATGATGCTGCGCTGCGGTACCACCACTGCCGAGGTCAAAACCGGCTACGCCTTACAACACCCCGGCGAGTTGACCCAACTGAAAGCCATCCTCGAGCTGGATAAAGAAGGCAGGCTGGAGTTGGTACCCACCTACCTGGGGGCCCATGACGTTCCAGCGGAGTACAAAGAAAATCCCGAAGATTACACCAGCCAGTTATGCCGGGTGCTGCTGCCTGAGGTGCTCGACTGGTGGCAAAGCAACGCTCCCAACCGCCCGCTGCCATTCGTAGACGTGTTTTGCGAGACAATTGCCTTCAACCTGGAGCAATCGCAGCGCATTCTGCAAACTGCTAAAGAATTGGGTTTCCCGCTCAAAATTCACGCGGACGAGTTTGATAACCTGGGCGGCGCCGCAATGGCAGCCCGCCTGGGGGCTGCCTCCGCTGATCACCTGATTGTCAGTTCGTCCGACGATATTGCCGCCATGGTCGAAAGCGGCACGGTAGCAGTGGCACTTCCCTGCACCCCTTTCGGGTTGGCAACCGGTAAGTACATGCCGGCTGCCGCCTTTTTGGAGGCAGGCGCCACCCTGGCCATCGCCACCGACCTGAATCCCGGCACCGCCTGGTGCGAGTCGATGCAGTTCGCCATTGCACTGGCCTGCCGCTACATGCACCTCACGCCAGCTCAGGCCATTGCCGCCGCCACCATCAACGCCGCTGCTGCCATAAACCGTGCTGACCGAGTCGGCTCGATCGAAGCCGGCAAACAGGCTGACCTGTTGATTCTGGAGGTCAGCGACTACCGCCATCTGGGCTACCGATTCGGCAGCAACCTGGTCGCCCAGGTCATGAAACGCGGCGAATTCGTCGTTTTTTAATCCACTTTCTCAACGGAGCCAACATTGCCAACCCTGGAAACCGCCCGTCACTGGTACCCAAACACCGACCCGGTGCACGGGTTTGACCACATTGAACGGGTTTACCGCACGGCGGAACGCCTGGCGCTGGCCGAAAACGCCGACCTGGAGATCGTGCACGCTGCCGCCCTACTGCATGACATCGAGGGCAGTAATCCGGCTGGCGAAGAACGCGCCAACCACCATCATCAATCCGCTGACCTTGCCGCTGAGATTCTGCGGGCCGAGGGTTGGCCTGATGAGCGAATCGCCGCGGTGCAGCACTGCATCCGCGCCCACCGCTTTCGCGACGACCGTGAGGCGCCAGCCACCATCGAGGCCAAAGTTCTTTTCGACGCGGACAAGCTGGACGTGCTTGGCGCCATCGGCGTAGCCCGCGTCATCGGTTACGCCGTTCAGGCTGGACAGCCAATTTATGCCCAGCCTTCAGTCCAGTTCCTGGCAACTGGCACGGACCAGCCCGGCGAGCCGCATAGCGCCTACCATGAGCATTTGTTTAAACTCTCCAAAGTCAAGGATCGGCTGTTCACCGCCAGCGCGCAGAAAATCGCTGCTGACCGCCATGCCTACCTCGACGCCTACTTCAAACGGCTGATCGCCGAAATGGACGGCAGCCTGTAGGGAACGATGCCCCCGTCGTTCTGGGGCTTACCCTTTCCCCATGGTTTCGGCAGCGCTGTTCACAGAAAAGGACTTATGGAACCGACTCTTGATCAAATCATTGGCTGGGCACGAGAATCCGGCGCAATTTTACGCTCTGGATTTCGCCAGAATATTCAGGTCCATCATAAAGGCCCCAGAGACCTGGTCACCGAGATGGACCACAAATCCGAAGCATTTCTGCTCGGCAAAATAAGGACTGCCTTTCCTGACCACGCTATCTACTCCGAGGAGTCTGGCCGGCTGGAGGGGGATAACAACTCACATTGGTACGTTGACCCGCTGGACGGAACTGTCAATTATGCCCACGGGATCCCAGTATTTTCGGTCTCGATCGCCTACACCCGCGCCCATGAACTGCAGCTGGGCGTGGTTTATGATCCGATCCACGACGAATTATATGCCGCTGAAGCGGGAAAAGGTGCCACCCTTAACGGCAACCCCATCCATACCACGCCGGTTGACCAATTGATTGAGGCCCTGCTGGCCACCGGCTTCCCCTACACCATGGGCAGCCCGGATAAACCCGATAATTTGGATCTCCTCCCGCGCTTCGTCAGGCACGCCCAGGGTATCCGCCGCCTGGGCTCCGCTGCACTCGATGTGTGCTGGGTGGCGGAAGGCCGGCTGGACGGCTACTGGGAACTTGGCCTGCAGCCCTATGACGTGGCAGCCGGCGTGCTCATCCTGCGCGAGGCTGGCGGCACCGCCACGCAGTTTGATGGCAATCCAGATATCTTCACCCCGCCCCACACCGTCGTCGCTGCCAACCCCAAATTACATAAGCTCATGCTGGACGTAATCGCACTTTCTCCGTGACACCTGGCACGCCCTCTTCGTGTACAATTACCGTCATGGAATCCCCGGCGCTTCCCCTCGACCAGGTCCTTATCGGTGACTGTATACAGGTGCTGCAAGAGCTGCCGCCAGAATCCGTCGACCTTGTCTTCGCCGACCCGCCGTACAACCTGCAGCTGACTCAAAGCTTGTGGCGCCCCAATCTGACCCGGGTCAACGGGGTCAGCGACGCCTGGGACCAATTCACCGATTTCGCCGCCTACGATGCCTTCACCACCGACTGGCTGACCGCCTGCCGCCGCGTCCTCAAACCAACCGGCACGCTGTGGGTCATTGGCACCTATCACAACATTTACCGCGTTGGCTACATCCTGCAAAATCTCGACTATTGGATCCTCAACAATATCGCCTGGGTCAAAACCAACCCCATGCCCAATTTTCACGGTGTGCGCTTCACCAATGCCCACGAATCACTCATTTGGGCGCAAAAAGAGCGCGGCGAGCGCTATACCTTCAATCACCGCGCCATGAAGTCGCTAAACGACGGGCTGCAAATGCGCTCCGACTGGCACCTGCCGCTGTGCAGCGGCCGTGAACGGCTGCGGGCCAACGGCGTCAAAGTGCATTCCACCCAGAAGCCGTTGGCGCTGCTCTACCGTGTGTTATTAGCTTCCAGCAGCCCCGGCGACGTGGTGCTCGACCCGTTTTTCGGCACTGGCACCACTGGCGAAGCCGCTCGCCGTCTGGGACGGCACTGGATCGGCATCGAACGCGACCCGCAGTATGCCGAATTAGCCCGCACCCGAATTGAGTCGCTCGAAGCCGCTCCGCCGCCCGAATCGCTGCACACCTTTAACCCGCGCCGCGAACCGCGTCTGCCTTTTGGCGCTTTGCTCGAAAACGGATTGCTATCCCCTGGCCAAACACTCTATTTCGGCGCTGATTCAACTGTCAGCGCCCAGGTCCAGGCGGATGGGCAGCTCGAATATGAGCTGCAGCGCGGTTCCATCCATCAAATCGCCCGTCTGATCCAACCCGGCCCATGTAACGGCTGGACCCTTTGGCATTATGCCGACCCGCTCAGCGGGCAGCGCCAACCGATTGACCGCCTGCGCAAACAGCTGCAGGAAACTCTTATTTCACCATTGGAGGAAGATGTATGAGCACGGATCCTAAAACGTACCAGCAGGCTCGCTGGAGCCTTGCCGACCTGTATTCCGCTCCAAACAGCCCCGATCTTGAAGCGGCCTTCAAAAAACTGGATGCCCTGGTTACCGAATTTGAATCCTTCCGCCCGCAGCTTTCTCCGGACATCGCGGACGGAGCCTTTATGTCCATTGTGCATAAACTGGAAGCCATTCAGGATCTAGGCAGCCGCCTGTATGGTTTTTCTGGATTATTCTATACCGAGGATACCCAGAATCAGGTCGCCCAATCGCTGACCGCGCGTGTGGAGCAGTTTGTTGCTGATCTGACCAACCGGAGCCTGTTCTTCACCCTGTGGTGGCGCGAACTGGACGATAAAAATGCCGCCCGATTGATGGCTGCTTCCGGCGAATTGCAATACTGGTTGGAAGCGCTGCGCGCTTTTAAGCCGCACACCCTCACCGAGCCGGAAGAAAAAATTATCAACGTCAAGAATGTGACCGGCGTCGCCGCTATTAATCAGCTTTACAGCTCCATCACCAACCGCTACACCTTCAAAGTCAATGTCAATGGTGAGGAGAAGGAATTAACACGCGGCGAGCTCATGGTTTATGTACGCCAGGCTGACCCCGACCTGCGCGCCCGTGCCTACCAGGAACTGTATCGCGTCTACGGCTATGACGGCCCCATCCTGGGTCAGATTTATCAGACCTTGGTGCGCGACTGGCGCAACGAACAGCTCAGCCTGCGCAAATACGCCAGCCCAATCTCAGCCCGCAACCTGATCAATGACCTGCCTGACTCTGTGGTCACCACTTTGTTGGAGGTCGCCAAACAGAATGTAGGCCTGTTCCAGCGTTTCTTCCAACTCAAAGCCAAATGGCTGGGTGTCGAACGCCTGCGCCGTTACGATATCTACGCGCCGGTGGTCAAGTCGGACAAAAAATACGATTATGCTGCCGCGGCTCGCATTGTGCTCGACTCATTCGACGACTTTGACCCGCAGTTCGCTGCCCTGGCCCGCCGCGTATTTGACCAGAATCACCTGGACAGTGAAGTGCGCAAGGGCAAACGCGGCGGCGCTTTCTGCTGGAGCACCACGCCAAAACTCACTCCCTGGGTTATGGTCAACTATCAGGGACGGGCCGACGACGTCGCCACCCTGGCTCACGAGCTCGGGCATGCCATTCACAGTATGCTGGCTGAAAAGCACAGCATCCTGGACTTCCAATCCAACCTACCTCTGGCAGAGACCGCCTCCACCTTTGGCGAAATGATGCTGGTGGATAACCTGCTCAAAACCGAAGGCGATGAATCCGTCCGCCGCGATCTGATCTTCCGCCAGGTAGATGACGCTTATGCCACCATCATGCGCCAGGTGTTCTTCGCCCTGTACGAACGCGAAGCTCACGAGATGATTGACAAAGGCGCCTCGGTGGATGAACTGGCTGAAGCCTACATCAAGAACTTGAAAACCCAGTTTGGCGACGCCGTTGAGGTCAGCGACGAATTCCGCTGGGAATGGGTCTCCATCCCGCACATCTATGAAGTTCCCTTTTATGTCTATGCCTATGCCTTCGGGCAATTGCTGGTGTTTGCACTTTACAAGCAGTTCAAGGCTGAAGGCGAAGCCTTCAAACCGCGCTACGTCAAGATCCTGTCAACCGGCGGGTCCAAGGCGCCGGTCAAGCTGTTGGCTGAAGCCGGCATCGACGTTCACCAGGCGTCATTTTGGCAGGGCGGTTTTGATGTAATCGCCGAGCTGGTCGATCAGCTCGAAGCCCTACCTGTCACGAAATAAATATTTGGTCCATTTCATGGGGAAGGCCTTCGCGCCTTCCCCCTTTTTTTATGCAGCCGCTTTTAACCATCCGGTCGTATAATTTCCCCCTTCAAGGGATGAAAACACCTTTCTGTAATTAGGAACCTTAATGACCATTGACCTGCACGGCCAAACCATGCTTATCACCGGCGCCACCAGCGGCATCGGCCGCATCACCGCCCGCGAACTAGCCCGCCTGGGTGCCCAGGTTGTCATTCTTGGGCGCGATCCAGCCAAGACCCGCGCAGTGGTAAGCGAGATTCAGAGCACAACCGGCAATCCTCAGGTCGCTATGATGGTCGGCGACCTGTCCGATCTGTCCGAGGTGCGCTGCCTGGCAGACGAATTTCACCAGCGCTTCGACCGCCTGAATGTATTGATCAACAACGCCGGCGCAGTCTTCTTCAACCACCACGCTACCGTTGACGGCTACGAGATGACCCTGGCGCTCAATCACCTGGCGCCTTTTTTACTCACCAACCTGCTGCTGGACCGACTGACCGCCAGCGCACCTGCGCGAGTGATCAATGTCTCTTCCATGGCTCATTGGGGTGCCCACATTAATCCAGAGCAGTTGAATGGGCACCGGTTCTACTGGGGATGGCGCGCCTACAGCCAGTCCAAATTGATGAATATCCTGTTCACCCGCGAACTGGCGCGCCGCATTCCCCAAGGAGTGACCGCCAATTCTGTACATCCTGGTTTCGTCGCCAGTAACTTTGGCAAGAGTAACGGCGGCATCTACCGCCTGATCTGGAGTTTATTCGAACTGGCAGCCATTTCACCCCAACGCGGAGCCCAAACCTCCGTCTACCTGGCATCCTCGCCCAAAGTAGCCAATGTAACCGGTGAATACTTCTATGAATGCAAACCGCAGGTCTCATCGGCCGAATCGTATAACGAAGACCTGGCCCGCCGCCTGTGGGATGCCAGCCTGAAGCTGACTGGTCTGGCAGATTGATCCTGCTCTAAAATCCGCGCTACTCGGATTTTGGGGGAGGTAGGAGGGGGGTAAGGTGCATTCCGGTTTCGCTGTCTATTTCTCTCCTTTTGAAATGCATCACTTTGCGGGATGAACGCACCGCGCTTCAGACACGCTATAATTACACACAACCCCGGCCTTTTCAGGAGCCTTGTGTGAAAAAACCTGCATCCAAACTCCTTTCAATAGTATTTCTTGCCGTCCTGCTTCTGGCTGCCTGCCGACCGGTGATTCCCACCGCGCTGCCCATCACGCTGGTTCCCACCCGCACGGTTTCCCCCGGCGAAGCGCTGGCTGCCGCGGCTTCTCAGGCTGCGCTGGCTAAAAAACTGGGCATCTCAGCCGAATCCATCGAAATCCAAAAAATTGAACCTGGCCTGTGGCCGGATTCCTGTCTTGGTTTAGGCGGCGCAGACGAAAGTTGTGCACAGGTTATCAGCTCCGGCTACCTGGTCACCTTGCTGGTTGACGGGCAGACCTATGCCTACCGCACCAATCTGGACGGAAAAGTAGTGCGCTTGGTCACCGCTCAAGGTGAAATCCCGGCCCATGTCTCCGCTTCAATCCTGGCCTTGGCCGATTCGTTGACCGTTGATCCAGCCACTATCACCCTGGTCAGCACCGAGTCGGTCGAATGGCCCAACGCCTGCCTGGGAGTCGAATCCCCGGACATTGCCTGTGCTGAGGTCATCACCCCCGGCTACCGGTTATTGTTGAGTGTCAGCGGCGTAACCTACGAAATGCATACCAACCAGGATGGCTCTCAGGTGGTGCAAGTCGGTCCGGTCAACAATCCCAATGACCTGCCGGTGGTGATATTAATCAGCCAGGATGCCCAGGGAGGTTGCGAGCAAATTGTTGTCACCAACTCCGGAGCCGGTTCAGCTGCCTGCGATGACACGCCTGAGATTAAATCTTTTCCGGGCATGCAGCGGCCGGTTGAACTGGCGACATGGATGGCGCGCTTTGCCCCCTTTGAAGTCAGCGGCGCGGACGGCAGCTTGAAGTTTGACGGACGCGGCGCCCAGGTAGCCGAGTTGGAAGAGCAGCGCGCTCTAATCGCCTGGACGCGGTTGGCCCTCATGGATGTTTCCGGTCTGCCCACCAACCCTACCGCCGGCCTGGTCATCGATTGGCGCCGTACCGGTGGGTTCGCCGGAGTCTGCAATCGTCTGATGATCTATGAGAGCGGCTTTGCCTACGCCCGGGACTGTGAGCAAATCGCCCTGGGTCAGGCCCTTCTGCCATTAGAGCATTTAAAGCTATTGTATAATTGGCGCGACGCCCTCGCCAGTACGCTGATCACCGCCAGCGACAACGTCACCGACGGGTTTAACTACGAACTGCAATTTAATGGGGCTGGCACTAAAAACCCGGACGACACTATAAAACAAGCCATGCTGGTGCTGGCTGCCCAGCTCTACACCATTCTGGTGCAGTAACCAATATCGCCATCACGGAGGCTCGATGAAATTCCTCATTACCGGCGGCGCCGGCTACATCGGTAGCACCATCGCTTCTGCCATGTTGGACAGCGGTCACACCCCCATCCTGCTGGATAATTTATCCGTCGGCAAACGCGAATTCACCCGCGGGCGCAACTTTTATCAGGCCGACATTGCCGATCAAGCCGCCCTGGAGACCATTTTCCGCGACCACCCGGAAATTTCCGCCACCATCCACTGCGCTGCGCTGGCTGTCGTGCCTGAATCAGTCGAAAAACCCTACGAGTACTACCACGAGAACGTTGCCAAGTCGCTCGAATTATTTCGCACCCTCAACCGCTTAGGCTGCAAGCGGGTGCTGTTCAGCTCGTCCGCCTCGCTCTACGACATTGTCCCCGGCTTCATGGTGACGGAAAGCTCGCCGCTCAACCCTTCCAGCCCCTATGCCCGCACCAAATTCATGATGGAAATGGTGCTGCGGGATTTCTGCGCTGCCTACGGCATGAAAGGCATTGCCTTGCGTTATTTCAATCCCATTGGCGCCGACCCGAAATTGCGCTCCGGCATCCATGTCGAACGGCCATCGCACGTGCTCGGCAAGTTAGTGGACGTGGCATTGGGGAACATCCCTTACTTTGAACTGACCGGTGTGGATTGGCCAACCCGCGACGGCAGCGGCATCCGCGATTACATTCATGTCTGGGATTTAGCTGCCGCGCATCTGACAGCCGTAACCAATTTTGACGCGGTTTTCGAGCGCGCCGGCAACCCCAAAGACAATTACCTGGTGATCAATTTGGGCACCGGGCACGGGGTGACGGTGCGGGAAATTGTTACAGCTTTCGAAAATGTATTTGGCAAGAAAGTGCCGCTGCGTGAAATGCCTCCTCGTCCCGGAGATGTAGCCGGCGCCTATGCCAATGCCGACACCGCCGGACGCTTGCTGGGTTGGGAAGCCACCTCCTCCATCGAGCAGGGAATCAGCAGCGCGCTCCAATGGGGCGAGGTGCGCAAAAGCATTCTGGGATACAAATAATACTGGTCGTTACCCATTTCAACCAAAACGAGTAGG
>DATBWK010000050.1:0-12649 GCA_036514835.1 Bellilinea sp. | reverse complement strand
ATTCCCATCCTCCAGTTCTCTGTGTGATGGGAATGATGCAAGTAGCGTGCCAGGGCGATTTATATGGTTAGCATTTATTTACAATATCGGATGGCAGATCCGGCAAGTCAATGGTTTGGCCGTCGCTAAACAGGATGGCATGCTCAATGGCATGACTCAATTCACGGATATTTCCCGGCCAGTTATACTTTTTTAAGGCATCCATGGCGCGCGGGGAAACATTCTCCACATTCTGTCCCATTTTTCGGTTGCGGTTTTGCAGGAAAAAGCCAACCAATTCTGGAATATCCTCCTGGCGTTCCCGCAAAGGGGGCAAATGGAGGTCTACCACTTTGAGGCGGTAATACAGATCTGAGCGGAAATCGCTTCCAGCAATCATGTCTTTCAGGTTACGGTTGCTGGCCGCGATAATCTGAACGTCGACTTTGATTAAGGTGGTGCCGCCAACACGTCGGAAGGCGCTCTCTTCGATCGCCCGCAGCAACTTGGCCTGCATATCCAACGGCATCGAGGAAATCTCATCAAGGAATAGGACGCCGCCATCAGCCACTTCCATCAGTCCGTGTTTACGTTTTTCTGCGCTGGTGAATGCGCCGGCTTCGTAACCGAACAGTTCTGACTCAAGCACCGTGCTCTGTATGGCAGCGCAATTGATGGCAATGTAGGGTTTGTTGGCTCTTGGTCCCGAGGCGTGAATATACTGCGCCAGCACGTCCTTGCCAACGCCTGTCTCCCCGGTGATCAGCACGGAGACCTGCATTTGGCCGGCTTTAGCCGCCGCTTCCATCATTTTCTTTACAGCCAAATTTTGACCCGGCACAAAATCGAGATTGTTCTTTTGCACTTCGCGGAAATGCGCCAATTCACGGCGCATACGGACCGACTCGAAAGCCCGTTTAATAGATTGCTCCAGTTGATCCAGCTGAATGGGTTTGGTCAGAAAATCGTGTGCGCCATTTTTCATGGCATCGACTGCCATCTCGATGTCGCCATGAGCAGTGATGATGATGATCGGTGGGCGCGAAGGCATATTATTGGTTTCGTACAGCAGACTTGGGCCGTAGCCGTCTGGCAGGGACACATCCAATACCACCACATCCCCCGCACCGCGTTTGAGATACGTTCGCGCTTCAGCAAGTGTGGCGGCTCCCAATACTTCATAGTTCAAAGGAGCCAAATACTCGGCAATGTTCTGGCGCGCATTTTCTTCATCATCAACAATCAATACCGTAATCGACATCAGGCTTCATCCTTAATGGTAGGTAACGTAACAGTGAAAACGGTACCGCCTGGGAACGATTCAACTTTTATCGCTCCACGATGGCCAGTGATATTCCGTTTGGTGATAGCCAACCCCAGACCGGTACCGGTCTGTTTGGTCGTGACGAACGGCTCAAAAATTCTCCCCCGAATCTCGTCAGGAATACCGGGACCGTTATCCGATACCGCAACTTCAATATTCTTCCGACCCGATGAATCGGTTGTCATTCCCAACTTCACCGATAGTATACCGCCATTTTGACTCATAGCCTCAGTTGCATTGCTGATCAAATTGGTGAACACCTGCTCCAGTGCGCGCCAATCACCCATCACTTTGGCGAGATTTTCCGGCACCTGATAAACCGGGGTGATGTTGACCCTGGATAAACGCGGACGCCAGCGCTCGATGATGCGCATGACCAGTGCCCCGATGTCCACCGGTTCCTGGAACATATCGAACGGCTTGGCATAGGATTTCAGCGCTTCCATTTGGTGGTGCAGCCGTTGACAATCATGTTCCATGCGGTTGATTAACTCGGCGTTCGGATCGGTCGGACCGAGCCGGCGCGCCAGCAGTTGTGCCCCGGTGGAAATACTGTTGATCGGGTTGAGAACCTCGTGCGCGAAGACGCCCATGAACTCGCCCAGCAGCGCCCGCTGCTCCAATTGCCGTGTCTGCAGACGGATTTGTTCATGCTCGCTAATATCACGAAAAATCACCACCACTCCCGCAATTTTGCCATCCGCCTCGTAAGGCAAGACGGTCAGATCAGCCGGAAAGGTCTGTCCGTCGCGGTGATGGAGCGTAATGCTTTCCAGATTTGGGGTGGCAATTCCTTCTGCGGCGCTGGTCAAAACTGCTGGCAGCCGGTCTGGGCTGATCAAAATATTTTCCACCCGCTGCCCGGTTACCTCATGGTCGGTGTAACCCAATATCAATTCTGCAGCCGGATTGATGGCGGCAATGGTCAGATCTGGATTCAAAACCAAAAGGCCTTCCTGGATATTTTCATACATCACTTCGCGCGCGGTGATTTTGCTGGCACCTTCTGTGATCTTGCGAGATAAATTTTCATCTCGGATGGCGTGATCATATGCCATGCTCATATAAGATCCGAGCAGTTCCATCAAGGAGACCAGCATGGGAGGTGGTTGAGTATCGATTCCGCCCACCACCAGCAGACCGGTCGCTGCTTTCGCTTCTCCCAGCGGAACGGATGCGACGTAAGATATTCCGCCAATTCGCGCTGAACGGTGCAGTTCTGTTACCACACGTTTTCCCGGCACCCAGACGGATGTGGTCGCCAAACGAATCAGATCGCTGGCAGGTAGAACTTCAGGGAAAAAAGAAATTCTTTCCTGAGTATGCACTTTACGCAGCTCAGGAGCGTCATTTTGCGCACTATAGACACACACCAGGTTTGTATCAAAAATTTCACCAGGTATTTTCGCGATACTGGCCAATGCAGCTTGCAGATCGTGATCACCTAGCAACCCGGGTAAACTTTTCAGCGTATTTAGAATCATTTCCTGCCATTGAGCCGTATTGCGCTGATGAGCGGAAAATGGTTTCACTTTCAATACGTACCATTGACTGGCGGCTTCTACCTGGGAGCTGCGTGCCACAATTGGCAGTGTGGGCCGGTTGCGCAGTTTCAACATCAGGGGGATCTCTTCTGGATTATTCAATGCTGCCCGGTCAAAAGTCTCGAACAGGTCGTCGACGGAAGCATTCGCGACTTCACCAGCAGAATAAGCGGTCATCACCAGGAATCGACTGTTGGCATGCAAAAAGCGGCCCTGAGCCGCATCGTATAGCAGCGCAGGGTCATTCATCAAATCCAATAGCATTTGAGCCAGGTGCCCCGGGTCATTTTTTTGTGCTTGTTTGCCCCATAAGGCCTGGAAAGGAGATGTTTTAGGTTCTTTCATAAATTAGGTTTAGCCGGGAAGCGAGACTCGGCGCAAGTGCGCCGGCAGGATTCCTTCCATCGCCCGGTACTTGGCAACTGTGCGGCGCGCCACCTCATACCCTTGTTTGGCTAACATCACTGCCAATTGAGAGTCGCTCAACGGGTTATGTTCAATTTCAATCAATTCACGCAGCGCCGTCCGCACATTCAGGCTCCGGTCAAAGAAGGATGCCAATGGAATTATGCGTTTGTTTGGTAATTGTACTGTTTTATTTGAAACTGCGCGCGAAATTGTGCTCTCATGTACTTCCAGTTCCACCGAAATGAGTGCACGGGTCAATGGTTTGATATACCGGTCGCCGTGCATAATGTAATCACGTTGGAACATGACCACGTTATGCATCAGCCGCTGCATGGTGTGGTTGCGCTGCTGCAGGCATTTGACAAACAGTTCTGCCCGATCGAGATCGGATTTCATCCCATCGCGTGCTTCCTCGCTGGCCTGGCGGGTCGCCTGGCGGAAAAGCTGATTGATCTTCAGCGTTCCGTGGATCGGCATGATGATTTCAACCACCAGCGGATTTTCCGGAATGTCATTCAGGTATGAAATAATAATATCGGGGTAAACGTAGGTTTGACCGCCGTTTGAGGAAGGCTGCCGTACGTCACCCCAATGCGCCCGCCCCGGGAACGGGTTGAGGTTTTCAGTGATGAATTTGACCGCTTCCTGGATTTGCACGGCGTTGGCTTTCAACTTGCGCGCCAGTTCAGGGTACTGATGACGGCTGAGATGATCCAACCCTTCACGCACAACTGCCTCAGCCAATGCCGGGACGTGGTGTGTTTCACTTAATACATCCAGCTGGACCAGCAGCGCTTCCTGCGGTCCGTAAGAACCAACCCCTAACGGGTCGGCATGTTGAATAATTTTCTGCAGATGCTCCACCTGCGAAGGAAGCACATGGAAATAGCGGGCTACCTCGACGAGCGGTATAGTTAAAAAGCCGTCTTCATCCAAGTGAGTCAATAGGTAGGCTGCAATCTTACGGTCATTGACCTCAAGGTCCATCACGATTTGCCGAAGGACATAGGTAGGCAAATCTTCGATAACTGGTGACAACGGCTCATCTGGGATATTCTCAGCGCTGCCAGCCCCGGAAGGGTAAAAATCTTCGCGCGGCGAGACAAAAACCACCGGCTCGTCGGTCGATTGCGAGGTAGGCCGGCTGCAAACCGGACACATACCTGCATTCGGCAGTACCCGATGACAGGTTGGGCAGCGGCGTTCTTCCACCAGCTCCAGCGCCGGATTGGCTAATTCCTTTTGAATTTGCTCGTAAAGCTCGTCGACAGTCTGGTTGAGCAGAGTCATAGTCTGCGCCAGGTGAGCAGTCGTTACCGGCCGAATGTGGGGGTGCTGGATTTGAAACATGGGAATTCCCTATTTTCTTCGAGCAGTATACAGGATAATCCCATTAGGTGCAAGTTGCATGCCAGGTTAATTTAACAGGCTTCATGGTAGAATTTTGGACGACAGGTAAACGATGAAGTCATCCAATCGCATTTTTTTCGCCGCCGCATTGATTCTGGTTTTAATTGGCGGCGGATTCCTGCTAACCAAAGGTCAAAACGGCAAAACACCCGCCGGTTTTGACGGAGAACGGGCCTACGCAGACGTCGCTGCTCAATTAAATATGGGTCCGCGCATACCGGGCAGTGCTGCTCACCAGGCTGCCATTGATTACTTCACCGCAGAATTGATCAGGGCGGATTGGCAAGTTGAACTGCAGGAACTCGAATTCAGCGGGCAGCGGGTACGAAATGTTATCGCCAAGCGCGGCAGCGGCAAACACGGTTGGGTAATTTTTGGCGCGCATTATGATTCACGCATGGTTGCGGATCAAGAGAACGACCCGGTCAACGCTGCAAAACCCGTACCTGGGGCAAATGATGGCGCTTCCGGCGCCGCAGTACTCCTTGAGTTGGCGCGCAGCTTGCCGAAGGATTTGGATCGAGAAATTTGGCTGGCTTTTTTTGATAGTGAAGACCAGGGGAATTTGCCCGGTTGGGATTGGATTCTTGGTTCATCTGCCCTGGCTGCCAGTTTATCTGACACAAAATTGCCCGAAAGCGTTATCATTGTGGATATGATCGGCGATGCCGATTTGAATATTTATATGGAGCGTAATTCCGATGGTGAACTAACCCGTGAAATTTGGGAAACCGCAGCTAAACTTGGCTATGCGAATACTTTCATCCCCGAATACAAATTCTCGATGATCGATGACCATACGCCTTTCCTCCGGCGCGGGATTCCCGCAGTAGACTTGATCGATTTTGACTATCACTACTGGCATACCACCCAGGACACGATCGATAAAGTATCCGCTGAAAGCCTTGATATTGTTGGCGACACGCTGCTGGAGTGGGTAATCACCCGCTGATCAGCAAACCTTCCGCCAACTGGTCGCCTGAAATTCTCAGGCATGACTTGATATATCGTCTACCAGGCATAAATACGGGACCTAAACACCATGGCAAATAAATCTACTGAATCCACCAGGCCTCCGCGCGAACGCGCCTTTTTGGTTGGCGTTGAGTTACGCGGCGAACCGTCGCTTCTTTCGCTGGATGATTCGCTGGCTGAACTGGCGCTCCTGGCAGAGACCGCTGATCTTGAAATCGTCGGCGAGACGACGCAAAAACTGGATAAGCCTAACCCCGAAACATTTATCGGTTCCGGGAAAGTCGAAGAGTTGAAAATTCTGGTCGAGGAAACCCTGGCAGACCTGGTCATCTTCGATTCAGAACTTTCACCGCGTCACCAGCGTGAATTGGAAGAAAAATTCGGGGATTCGGTGCGCATTATAGACCGCACCGCCTTGATTTTGGACATTTTCGCCCAGCACGCTGACACCCGCGAGGGGATCGTGCAGGTCGAGTTGGCTTACTACGAATACCGCTTGCCGCGTTTAACCCGTGCCTGGACTCACCTGGCACGCCAGTCAGGCGGCGGTGGTGGTCGCACCGGTTCGACTGGCGGAGTCGGCTTGCGCGGCCCAGGCGAGACGCAGTTGGAAATTGACCGCCGGGAAATCGGCCGCCGCATCACCCACCTGAAGCAAGAGTTGGAGAAAGTCCGCGCTCACCGGCACCGATATCGCGAGCAGCGGCGGCGTTCCAATGTGCCGACTGTGGCATTGGTTGGCTACACGAATTCGGGCAAATCGACCTTGCTGAACAAACTGGCACGGTCGGATGTGTATGTCGCCAACCAGCTGTTCGCCACCCTCGATCCGACCACCCGCCGCGTTGAACTGCCAGCTGGTCACACCGCGCTGTTCACCGATACCGTTGGCTTCATCCAAAAACTGCCGACGATGTTGGTGGCAGCCTTCCGGGCGACTCTGGAAGAGATCAAGGAAGCCGACCTATTGCTGCATGTTCTGGACGTCACCCACCCGAATGCCCTCGAACAATGGCAATCGGTGCAGGAGACGCTGGTAGATATCGGTGCACAGGACATCCCGATGGTCACCGCCCTCAATAAAATCGATTTGCTGGCCAACCCAGAATCGATGAGCTCGGCTCTGTCCAACCAGACGCCCACGATTGCGATTTCAGCCCTGACCGGCGCCGGCACGGAGGATCTGTTGAGGTTGGTGGAAGGTCAACTGTTTGAAAATTACACCCAGGTGACCGTTCACATCCCTTACCGCGAAGGGCACATGATTTCGATGTTCCACGAGCGTGGTAAGGTAGAATCCACGCACCCGGTTGACACCTACATCACCATTAAGGGCATGCTGCCAACCCGCATGTTGTTCCACTTTAAGGATTACATGAAACCGCCGTCTGAACCGCTGCAGGATTCAGCCTGAATGGTTCGCTGACCCCTCTGCGACCTGACTATGCGCAATAACAACATGAAAACCCCCGATTGGTATCGGGGGTTTTCATGTTTATTTGAAAATATCAAATAATTACGACTTCTTCTCTGTTTTAGCCTTAGCGATAATTTCACGACCCTGGTAATAACCGCATTTGGGGCAAACAGTATGCGAATGGCGCATTTCACCGCAATTGCTGCATTGCACCAGGTTGGTGGCGGTCAGCGCGTCGTGTGCACGCCGGCGATCGCGGCGGCCCTTCGAGTGTTTCCGTTTTGGATGAGGTGTCATTTCACTAGCTCCTGTCACTATCAATTCGTTCTTTAGAAAAGCCGTCAAATTATACCGAGCGTACCCGGTTTATGTCAAGCTAATCTGCCAGAATCGTATAAATATTCCTATAAACTCCCCCCTCCCATGAAAGATTTAATGAGAGTATAATCCTCTCGTTAAGCCAGCCAAGGGCTGGCATTTGTCTGAACCGGAGGCTTTCTCTGCATGAATCGTCGTTATGTTAATCTGATCATTATCCTCCTTCTGCTCGCCCTCTCCATCTGGATCGACCTTCCCTCAAATCCCGGAATAAAAATTGGAACTTTTGAAAGAAGCCTGGAAACCGTCCTGGGCTTGGACTTGCGCGGGGGGATGCAGGTGATTTTGAGCGTGCCAGCGGAAATTGCTGTTACACAGCAAAATCTCCAGGATGCGGCTCAAATCCTTGAGAATCGTTCCAATGCTCTGGGGGTGGATGAAGTTGTTTACCAGACAGCTGGCGAGCGGATCATCGTCGGTGAGTACCCCGGCGTCTCCGAAGCTGAAGATATCATTGGCAAAATCAAAGAGACCGGACAGCTCGAGTTCGTTGACTTTGGCGATGTCCGCATCCCGGCCGGAACTGTTGTCGAGACTGATTTTGGCATTAGTAGTTCGACCGCACCCGAAGCGACGCCTACAACTGAGGCTACGCCCACAGCTGAGCCAACTCCCACTGCTGAAGTCACCCCAACTGAGACCACCTCGGCGACCCGCTACCACACCGTCTTAACCGGCGCCGATTTAACCTCCGTCGGCGTGGTGCGCGGCGAGTTGAACAATTACACGGTCGCCATTGAATTTAATTCGGATGCCGCGGACACGCTCAAAACCTGGACCACCGAGAATGTTGGCAAAATCCTGGGCATCGTGTTGGATAAAACGGTCATTTCCTCCCCGTCTGTGGAAAACCCCATTCCCGATGGACAGGCAGAAATCATCGGCCAATTTACTAGCGAATCAGCCAACGCCCTGGCAGTTCAACTGCGTTATGGCTCGCTGCCCATCCCCCTGGAAATCGAGCAGATCCGCGTGATCGGCCCGACGCTCGGCCAGGACTCGCTGGATAAATCGCTGCTGGCAGGCATCATCGGCTTCGGCATCGTCATGCTGTTCATGGGCATTTACTACCGCGTCCCTGGTATCGTGGCTGATCTGGCACTGATTTTCTACGCTCTGCTGGTCTTCGCCATCTTCAAACTGGTACCCGTCACGCTGACCCTTCCGGGCATCGCCGGCTTCCTGCTCAGTACCGGAGCAGCCCTGGATGCCAATATTCTGATCTTCGAGCGCTTGAAAGAAGAAATACGCAATGGACGCACCATGCGTCAGGCTATTGACCTTGCCTGGCGGCGTGCCTGGCCGTCCATCCGTGATTCGAACATCGCAGCGTTGATTACCGCAGCCATTTTGTTCTGGTTTGGCTCCACCTTCGGCGCCAGTTTCGTCAAAGGTTTTGCGCTAACCCTGGCTCTGGGTGTAGGTGTCTCCTTGCTCACTGCATTCACCGTCACCCGCACCCTGCTTGGCCTGGCGGTTGAATGGATCAAGAATCCCGAACAACGTCCGGGTCTTTTCGGGCTTTAGAGGAACGAAAAATGATTAATATTCTTGGAAAACGCTACTACTACTTCGCTCTTTCTATGCTGCTGATCATTCCCGGCTTGATCATCCTGGCAGTCAACGGCCTACCACTGGCGATTGACTTCAAAGGCGGGACGCTGCTCGAGCTGCAATTCCCCACGACAAATTTACCCGAGACCACAGATGTCATCGCCCTGTACAACGAAATGGGCTTCGAAGAAGTTCAGGTGCAAACTGCTTTAGGTCCCTCCGGTGAGCGCGACATTCTGGTGATCCGTTCTCCTTTCATGGATGACACCACCAAAATCGCGCTGGTCGACCAGATGCAGACCAAATTTGGTATCGAGGAACTGGCTGTCAACCGCTTCGACAGCGTCGGCCCAGTCATTGCCGGGCAGGTGACCAACCGTGCCGCACTGGCAGTTGCCCTAGCTGCCCTGGCAGTGATCATCTACATCACCTATGCCTTCCGCGGTATTCCGCATGCTTTCCGCTATGGCGTCTGTGCCATCATCGCCATGCTGCACGATATTTTGATCGTTTTCAGCATCACCGCCATTGGCTCTGTGTTTTGGGGTTGGCAAATGGACTCAATGTTCCTGACCGCCCTGCTCACTGTGATAGGTTTCTCGACCCAGGACAAGATCGTGGTGTTCGACCGCATTCGCGAGAACAGCGGCATCCTGCGCAAACTGCCCTTTGAAAAACTTGCCAACCATTCCATCGTCCAAACGCTGCAGCGCTCGATCAACACCCAGCTTATGACCGTTGAATTCATGCTGCTCTCGCTCGCCCTGTTCGGCGGCGTGACCCTGCGCGAATTCGCGGTAATCCTGCTGGTCGGCCTGTTGAGCGGTACATATTCCTCGATTTTCATCGCCGCACCGTTGCTGGTGGTGTGGGAAAATCAGGAATGGAAAACCTGGTTCCGCCGACAAAGCGTAAACGCCTGAATTAACTGTAAAAAGACGAGAAAACAGGGTCAATGGTCATTTGCCATGACCCTGTTTTTTTGTCAGAATAGTATCGTGAATTTCTGAACAGGTTTCACTTTTTATTATTTTCGAATCCGGTAAAATGGAGAGGATAGGATCACCCTGCCTGTCACCTCCCGCTGAATTCACCCTATTTTCCCCAAACCAAATCCTAAAAGAGGAACCCTATGCGTAAAGAAGTTGTTCTGATCACTGGCGCGAACGGTGAAATTGGCCACGGATTGATCTCTCACCTGGCCGCACATGGCAATTGCGGCGTGATCGCCCTGGATGTTCAGCCGTTGGACGATGAGCTCAAACCAGCTGTCGAGAAGTTCGTGCAGGGAGATATCCTGGACACCATGCTTTTAGGCCGGCTGGTCTCGGAATACGAGATCCGAGCGGTCTATCACCTGGCCTCCATCCTCTCGACCAAAGCAGAATATAATCCCGAAACAGCCCACCGCGTGAATGTAGAAGGAACGCTCAACCTGCTACGCCTTTCGGTGGAACAATCGCAATGGCAGGGTCGGGCAGTCAAATTCCTCTATCCCAGTTCGATCGCCGCCTACGGTCTGCCCAATTTGGAAACCAAGAATGCCAGCGGCAAGATTAAAGAACACAACTGGCTCGAACCGACCACCATGTACGGCATCAACAAACTATACTGCGAACACCTCGGCCGCTACTATACCCGACACTACCGCCAGCTGGCTGCCGATCAGAGCCCGACCCATGTCGACTTCCGCTGCATCCGTTTCCCCGGTCTGATCAGCGCCATGACCGTGCCTACCGGCGGTACCAGCGATTACGGCCCGGAAATGCTGCACCACGCCGCTCAGGGCAAACCCTATGACTGTTTCGTGCGGCCGGATACCCGCCTGCCCTTCATGGTGATGCCGGACGCGATTAAATCGCTGCTGCAACTCGAAGCTGCTCCCAAAGAGACCCTCAAACAACTAACATATAACGTGACCAGCTTCAGCCCCACCGCCATGGAATTTTTCGAAATTGTACAGAGAGCCTTCCCCGGCGCGGTGGTCGACTTTAAACCGCATGGAGCCCGCCAGGGCATCGTTGACACCTGGCCGGCAGACGTCGATGACTCGGCTGCCCGGCGCGATTGGGGCTGGCAGCCGGATTACGATCAAAACCGCTCCTTCGAGGAATATTTGCTGCCTGCGATTCGCGAGCGCTACGCGGTAAAAAGTTAACTTTATTCGTTTACGTAACAATATATCGGGGCAGATTGCAATCTGCCCCGATTATTATCGCCCCAACCCATTTGATTTTTGATGGAATATTAATATTTTTGCGGTATCATCCATTTTTGAAGCCTATTTTTCGAGGTAAACCATGTCTAAACCAAAGCCTACTGAATCTTGGGAAAAAGTTCCCTTCAAGACCGAAACCAAACAAATTCTTAACATCCTGATTCATTCACTTTATTCCGAGCGCGAAGTTTTCCTGCGCGAGTTGATTTCCAATGCCTCAGACGCGCTCACCCGCCTCCAATTTGAGCTGTTGACTAACCGCGACGTTCTTGATGCGGATGCTGAGGTCGGTATTTGGGTCAGCGGCGACCCGGAAGCCAAAACTCTGACTATCCGCGACAATGGTATCGGCATGACCGCTCAGGAATTGGCCGAAAATCTGGGCACAATCGCCCACTCAGGCGCTCGGGCTTTTATTGAAGCAGCACAGACGCAGTCCAACCACCTGAGCGACATCATCGGTCAATTTGGCGTTGGCTTTTATTCAGCTTTCATGGTCGCTGATTCGATCGATGTGCTCTCACGCACCCACAAACTGGACGGCTCCGCCGCCCGTTGGGAAGCGCTCGATGAGGAAACCTTCACCATTCAGCCGGCAGAAAAAGCTGACCGCGGCACTACCATCGTAATCCACCTCAAAGATGACGCCCAGGAATTTGCCGCGGAAGACCGGCTGCGCGAGATCATAAACAAACACAGCGATTTCATCCCCCATCCCATCTATCTTGGCAGCGGCACCGAACCGGTCAACCAGCAATCCGCGGTCTGGCGCAAGCAGCCATCGACCTTGAAGGATGAAGATTACCTCAACTTTTATCACCAATTCACCCTCGACCACCGCGAACCGCTGCTCAAAGTGCATCTGTCAGTGGACGCTCCGGTGCAAATGTATGCCTTGCTGTACGTACCTGCCTCCCCGGAAAAAACCATCTTTTCCCCGCGTAAGGACGAAGGGATTAAGTTGTACGCCCGAAAAGTCTTGATTCAGGAGTATTCCAAAGATTTGCTGCCGCCTTACCTGCGTTTCGTGGACGGCGTGGTGGATTCCGAAGACTTACCGCTCAACGTTGCCCGCGAGTCGATTCAATCCAACCGCGTCATGGCGCAGTTGAGGCGGGTGATTACCAACAAATTGGTCGATGCCCTGACCACCCTTGGCAAGGACCAACCCGAAAAGTATGTCGAATTTTGGAAAGTATACAGCCGGTACATCAAGGAAGGCATCGCCACTGACCCCGAGGCATTAACCCCGCTAACGCCGCTGCTGCGTTTCCCAACCGCCAAAAACCCGCAAGGATGGAGTTCCCTGGCGGAATATGTGGCTGCCAGCCCTTCCCACCAGGAAAAGATTTATTACCTGCTGGGTGAAGATGAACGCTTGCTGGCGTCCAGCCCCCATCTGGAAGGTTTCAAAGCCCAGGGGACCGATGTGCTGCTGCTGG
>DATBWK010000049.1:0-17965 GCA_036514835.1 Bellilinea sp. | reverse complement strand
CGAATGTCCCGGATGCACCTACGGACGTACCCGCACCTACCGCTGAGCCGGTAGCTGCAGAACCCGAACCTGCTGAAATTACCTTCTGGCATGCCATGAGCGGCAGCCGCGGTGACGTGATCAACGCGATCGCGGAGCGCTTCATGGAAGCCAATCCGCATATCAAATTGACCGCCGAGTACTCTGGCTCTTACGCTGAAACACTCACCAAAGCGCTGGCAGCCACCCGCTCCGGCACACCGCCGACCATTGTTCAGGTCTACGAGGTTGGCACGGAAAGCATGCTCGATTCCGGCGCGATCGTCCCGGTTTATACCCTCAACAAGGGTGAGGTGGACTGGGCTGATGTCGTGCAACCCATTTTGAAGTACTATTCCAAAGATGGCGAGCTGTACTGCATGCCATTCAATAGCTCAACTGCCATGGTTTACTACAACATCGATATGTTGGAAGCCGCGGGCATTGATGTCAGCACTCCGCCCACCACCTGGACCGAGATTGAAGAATATTCCCTCAAGGTTATCGAAGCCGGCCTTGCTCCTGGCGGTTTCTCGATGGGTTGGCCCGCCTGGATTTTAGAGCAAACCTATGCCATGCATGACCAGTTGTTTGCCGATAGTGACAACGGTCGCAGCGGCCTTGCCACCGAAGTTTACCTGAACTCCGACTTCGGCGTAAAAGTGCTGACCGAATGGCAGCGCATGGCTGATGAAAAAGTGTTGGTTTATGGCGGACGTGAATATTCAGCCAACGACCCATTCCTGGCTGCCCAATTCCCCTTCCTGATCCAATCCACTTCCAGCCTGGGCGGTATTCTTGGAAAAGCCACCTTCAAAGTTGGCACCACCTTCCTGCCGCGCCTGGATGGCGACTATCCCAAGGGCAATAGTGTGGTCGGTGGTGGGTGTTTGTGGTTGATGGACGGCACGACGCCGGCACAACAAGCCGCTGCCTGGGAGTTCTTCAAATTCATCAACACGCCCGCAGAGACTATCGCCTGGCACAAAGAGACCGGTTACTTCCCCGCCACCAACACCGCCTACGAACAGTTGAAGGCTGAAGGTTGGTTCGAAGAAGAACCCAATCACGCGACCGCCTTCAACCAGATTCTTGGTGGCGCTGACACTCCCGCTTCGGTGGGTGTGCTGCTCGGCAACTTCGTCCAGATTCGCGATATCGTTGGCGCAGCCATTGAGGACGTGGTCGTCAATGGGGTCGATCCGAAAACCGCATTAGATAAAGCTACTGCGGATTCCAACCAGGTACTTTCGGATTACGCATCCTTACTCAAGTAGCCCGACAACTTTGTTCCTATCGATTGCGGGAGGAATTTTCCTCCCGCAATCCTTTCTGGTAGCCTTAAAGGAATGCCGATGCAAACTCGTTTTCCAAACCGAGTCATGCCTTATTTGTTACTGGCACCGATGGTGGTCGTTGTAATTATTTTTTTCATTTTCCCAAGTGTCGAAAGCTTGCAACTTTCTTTTTTTCGGGTCTCACCCTTAGGCGACCGCCGGCTGTTCGTGGGGTTTGAAAATTTTATCCGCCTCTTTACCAAGCCGGATTATCTCAACTCGTTGTGGGTGACCGCCCGCTTTTCAGTTTTTGTGGTCTTTGTCGGCCTGGCGACAAGCATGGTGGTGGCAGTGGTTGCCAACCAGCGGCTGCGCGGTTTCAGCTTTTACCGCGCTTTGTTGATTTGGCCCTATGCCCTTTCACCCGCCATCGCCGGTTTGGTTTGGGGTTTGATGATGAATCCCAACTTTGGCCTGGGTTCAATCCTGCTCAAGCGGCTGACTGGCATCGAATTCAATTATTTGACCAGCTCCACGTCGGCCTTGTTGTTCCTGGGGTTGGCAGCCACCTGGAAGATGTTTGGTTATAATATCGTCTTCTTCCTGGCCGGATTGCAGGGGCTGCCGACTGAATTGCTGGAAGCCGCCTCGCTGGATGGTGCCGGCGGGTGGATCAAGTTCTGGCGCATCACTTTTCCGCTGCTCTCGCCGACCACTTTTTTCCTGTTCGTGATGAATACGCTATATTCGTTTTTTGAATGTTTTGGGTTGGTGCACATCACCACCCAGGGCGGACCGGGGCAGGCAACCAATTTGATGGTATTCAACCTGTATAAAGATGGATTTATCGGGATGGATACCGGTTTCGCCTCGGCTCAATCCATCATCCTGCTGATCCTGGTCGCAGTTCTCACATTGTTACAGTTCCGCTTTGCCGGAAGCAAGGTTTTTTATCAATGAAAGCACAATCCATTCAACCTGGCTATCCCTCCTCCAAGGTCATGGGAAGGGCGTCCTTCCGCAAGCGCATCTTGAACCCGGCATTGTCTCACTTGGTGATGATTATAGTTTTGTTATTCATCATGTTTCCCATGTTATATGCCTTGCTGCTGGCGACCCAAACACCGCCTGAATATTATCGCTTGAGTTTGACACCCGGAAACAATTTGCTGGAAAATGTTAAGTTTGCCTGGCAGCAGGCTCATTTGGGAAAATTGCTGCTCAACACAGGTTTTGTTTCGATATCAGTCGCGCTGGGGAAAATATTTCTGTCGATCCTGGGCGCGTTTGCCTTTGTTTATTTCGAATTTAAAGGCAAAGCCATCTTTTTCATATTGATATTGATCACCCACATGCTGCCTCTACCGGTTCGCATCGTACCCACCTATGAGTTGATGGACCAATTTGGCTGGGTGAACAAAATTCAAGCCTTGACCATTCCATTTTTCGCCAGCGCGACGGGAATTCTACTTTTCCGCCAGCTCTACCAGACCATTCCGCCAAATTTGGCGGATGCCGCCCGTATGGATGGCGCAGGTCCCCTGCAATTCTTACGGCATGTGGTGATGCCATTGTCCAAGACCAACATTGCTGCCCTGTTTTTGATCGAGTTCATTTATATGTGGAACCAGTACCTATGGCCGCTCATCATTGCCAATTCGGATGCCACACGTATGATCCAGGTGGGCTTGCGCCAGCTGGTTGCCACGGATGCGGCTGTAGAATGGCATTATGTCATGAGTGGTGTGCTCATCGCAGCCATTCCACCACTGGTCTTGTTGCTCATTTTGCAGAAAAACCTCATTCATGGAATTGCCTTGTATGAAGATAAATAACATCGGCGGGGTGATTTTCGACCTTGACGGCACAATTTACCTCGGGGATGAAGCCTTGCCGGGTGCTGTTGAAACCTGCCAGGAGCTGCGCCGGCGCGGCATCCGCTTATTGTTTGTCAGCAATAAACCGCTGCAAGGCCGCGAAGTGTATTCAGCCAAGTTAAGCCGCCTGGGGATTCCGGCAGCAACAGATGAAGTCATCACCTCCACCCATGTGCTGGGGATGTACCTCGCGCGCACTGCGCCAACATTAAACTATTTTGTAATTGGCGAGGACAACACGCGGAATGAACTGCGCGCCCACGGCTTAACCATACTGGACGATCGATTGGAGCAGGATTCGCGTGAGGTGATCGACCCGCAGGGGATCGATGCCGTGGTGGTCGCCTTTGACCGCACCCTGGACTACCGGAAACTCAATACTGCCTACCAGGCGCTGATCCACGGGGCGCACTTCTATGCCACAAATGCCGATAAGACCTGTCCCATGCCCGGTGGAGCCATTCCAGACGCCGGGGCAACCATCACCGCGCTGGAATACATCAGCGGCCGAAAAGTTGAGCTGGTAGCCGGCAAGCCATCCCCGTTTATCTTGAAACAGGCAAGCCAGTTCCTGGAGCTTCCGCCAGAACGTCTCCTGATGGTCGGCGACCGTCTTGAGACGGACATCCGCATGGGGGTCGAGGCTGGAATGCACACCGCATTGACGCTGACCGGCGTCACCCGGCGCGAACAACTCGCGGATTCAGCGGTTCAGCCGGAATTCGTCATCGAGAGCCTGACTGAACTGCTAAGCATCGTCTAGGCGCCAACTGGTTCAGCTTGAATCTCATCGTGATCGGGCAGGCGGACCTCAACTTCGCGCAAGGTTGGCACAGTATAGGCCAGAATTGCGATGATCGTCGCTATACCGCCGCCCAGAACGAACATCAAGCCCATCCCGGCACCCGGGCCGGTGCCGACCAGCCCGCCAAAGACCGAACTTAACCCGCCGCCTGGCATCATGGCTGGCTCAAGAACCCTGTCTGCCAGCGGACCTGCCAGCGCATTCGAAAGCGGCAGGACAAACCAGGCGATCAAGCGTCGGATGGCAAAGACTCGCCCCTGCAAGTCCGGTGGGACTTTGGATTGCCAGATAGCTTGATTGGAGCCGTTGATCACCGGAGCGAAAATTGTGCCAATAAAGCTGGAGACAATCCACACAATCGTGGTTTGACCCATGCCGAAAATCACAGCTCCCAACAGACAGGAAATTGCCCAGCCCGCCAATACGCCGTGAATGCGGCGTTTTGGTCCGCCCCATATTCCCATCAGCAGACCGCCCACCAGCCCGCCAATGGCGGCGGCGGACTGGGTGCTGCCAAAGATAAGCTGGTCATTGCCGGTACGGGCTAAAATGTAGGGTGCCCGAACACTGACCGCAATACCAAAAAAGAAGTTGCACAGCAAGAACACCAGCTGAAGCTGCAGCAAGCTGGGGCGCTGCAAAATATATTTCAAACCGAAGCTGGCTTCTTTAAAAATATTCCCGCGGGATTCTTCGCCAGCCTGGCTTTTCGCGGGCTGCGGAATTTTCACGAAGAGAAGTGTCAGAATTGCGAAGCTGGCAGTCGCCAGGTCCAGTACCAGCAGTCCGCGCAGGCCGATGGAGCCGATCAGCGCGCCTGCCACCATGGGGGCGAAGATGCCGGAGGCTGGTCCAGCCATTTCAAGCATGGCATTGGCGCGGGCATAGTGCTGCTTGGGCAGCATGGTGCTGATGGCGGCGGAATAGGCCGGCCAATGGAAACCCTGGAAAACACCTGCAATGACCGCGGTGACGTACAGATGCCAGATCTGCAGGTTTCCAGTCACCAGCAAGACCAATACAATTACTGAAACGAGGGCTGCAGATAAATCGCTCAACATCATCATCAACTTGCGGTTGTAACGGTCAACCATGACTCCCACCACCGGGCTGAGCGCCAGCATGGGGATGGTGTAAAACACGCCGATCAAAGTGAGCGGAGTGGCTTTTCCGGTAGTCTCATAAGCCCACAGTGTGATGCCAAATTCGGCCACCGCTGAGCCAAAAATTGAAAGGATTTGGCCAATCCAGATAATGATAAATATGGAAAGATTACGGGTTGTTTTGGTTTCAGGTTCCATGCAATTTTCCAAGGGGGAATGAAAGGGAATTGTACATCAAGGTGTCAGGATGAATAGATGTTTAATGGATATAAAAAACCGCATGGCTCCATCAAGCCATGCGGTTATGTGATCCTCCATGTGATTAGAAATAAGTATATCGGGCAATCGCCATGGCAACCAACGAGATTGCCAGAAAAACGAACTCGATGCGTTCAATATTGGTCAACTCGGCTTCTACGGCATGCAGTTCAGCCAATAGGGCAGGATCAGGTGGGCCGCCGGCCGAAGCGATACGCTTGCCGAGCGAGTTAACCTTGACTGCCCGCGGTTTAATCAATCCAAAGCCCATGAGAAAAGCAATAAAGGCTGCGACTGAGCCAATTGTGAATACCATGCCAACGCCAGAGGTGATCCATTTTGGATTGAAATTGCCGGAAACATAGGTGAACAGGACTGCTCCAGACACTACAGTCGCCACGCTGGAAATACCCATATAGACAGGATATTTTCGTTTTTCCACCAGGTGTCCCATGAACTGTCCGCCGGCAGGGCCGATGGCTTTGACGGATGGTGCCACATAGAACAGGTAAAAGATGGCTGCGCCTACCCATAGTACTCCGCCGAAAACGTGCAAAATCCGAAGGGCATTTAATAGTACAAGGTTCATTTCTATTTCTCCATTTCTTAGTTGTGAATTAAGATCTTGACATTGAAACAGTGTTAATGCCGGCTAAGGCAATTTTCTTTTGCTAACTGTCAGGTAAACCAGACCTTCCATTTGGCTTTCGAGTACCCCGATAGGCCAGTGGCGATAAAGTTGCTCTAAGAGGTCTCCTCGTCGCATTGGAAGTTTCCGTGATTGGGGAGCAGATCGCACGCTGCCTTTGGTATTCCAGGGGGTAAAGTTCATCTTTCATCTCCTTTCAGTTCTTCGTTTCAGATAAAAGCTTACGGATCAGTGGTCCGGTTTCAGGCTTAGAACCATCTGCGACGGACGGCAAAAGCCCAATAGGCATTGACGGCTGCATTTTCGAGTCGCGGAATCGGCTGGGCTTGCGGGTTGACGATGGATAAGGCGGCAGCAATCGGTGCGGAAGCCATATTAAAATGAGTACCCAGCGTCTGCGCTAAGCGAATTGTCCCGAGAGGGGCTACCTGTGATTTATTCCTGCCTTTGGTCTGAAGTTGGTAAGGAGTATCCGCACTATTGAAGCACCAGATATTTCCTGCCACAGCTTTAACCATCACGACTTTATCCAGGAAAAATCCGCCTGCTTCGTAATCACGTTTGATACGTTCCACAAACTCAATCGGGCTGACGGGTACATCCACCAGGGTGAAGATGTCTGGGCGAATATGGTGGGCGCGAGTAACACGGTAGCGGTGGCCGCCGAGCGGTTGAACTATTTCTGTTTGCAAAGGCGTCCTGCGGCGTGTTGTGGCGTAGGCATGGAAGGGTATCGCGCGATCGAAGGGAAGCGAAACATCTACCAGATACTTCCGTCCCGCGGCCAGAATTACAATAGCCCCATGGCAGCCGCGAGTTTCGCCCATGTCATTGAGAGTCAAATAGCCTTGAAACCCGAGTGAAGTCAATAGGCAGTAAAAGGCATAATTGTTTTCAAAACAGGTTCCGCCGCTACCAGTTGTCATGGCATCCTCCCAAAATTCAGCAGGCAGCCGTGGGCAGTTGGCAGTGACGGGGGTTCCACGGCGTTTCAGTATTCGGGTGACGCTTTCCCAGGGGATTCGGCGTACATGGGCGTTGATCAATTGGTTAAGAAACCTTACAGATGGTTTTGACAGCTTGACACTCAGATAATCCAGGATCGACTGAGTTTGAGAAGCGGTTAATTCAAAATTTTCCATTTGTTGCTCCCTGTCTTGGCTAAATTGCACCTTTATTTTCGATCCAGCATTCCATTTACAGGGGTGAGGGGTTGACCCACAGGTTGACCCAAAAAATATTACAATTTGTGTTCAATTTTGATAAAATATATAAAACTTGTAACGGTCATAGTTAATTAATCACACGGAGCAGCGGGTGGATTGAATGGGGATGATTGATGCTCCCGTAACATTTGGTGACTGGATAAAGCAGCGCCGCAGGGTTTTGGACCTGACCCAATCTGAACTGGCTGATCGCGCAGGTTGTTCGGTTTTTGCCCTTCGAAAAATCGAATCAGGCGAGCGGAGGCCTTCCAAACAGCTGGCGAATTTACTGGCAAATTCGTTGGAAATATCAGCTCAGGTCTTACCCCGATTTTTAAAAGTAGCCCGGGGTGATTTGAATTTGGAAAGGCTGGATTCTCCCGCAGCGGGCAACATGCTGACGCCAGCAGTCCAGACTGGGATTCCCGGATCCAGACTACCCTCGTTCCCCAATACCTTATTGGGTAGAGAGCCGGAGCTGGCTGCTTTACGCCAGCTAATAAAAGATCCCGGTTGCCGATTGCTTACTCTGACCGGGCCGGGGGGTATCGGCAAGACCCGCCTGGCTGTGGAAGTTGGCGCTCTGGTCACGGCTGAATTCGCTGACGGAGTATATTTTGTTTCCCTGGCAGGAGTCCGCTCGACCTCCTACATCGTTCCCACCATTAGCGATGCGCTCGGGATTAGCTTTCAGGGGCACGACCTGCCGGTTATACAGCTTTATCGTTTCTTAAAGCACAAACAGCTTTTGCTGATCATTGACAACGCTGAGCATTTGCTGGATGACCTGATTGTATATACGGGAATCCTGGAGAATACGGCCGGAATTAAAATATTGGTTACCTCGCGCGAGCGGCTTCACCTGCAAGAGGAGTGGGTATTCCAGATTCAGGGCTTGCCGACGCCCCCCACGGATAGCCCCGAAAACCTCGAAGAATTTAGTTCAATCCTATTGTTTATGCAGGCGGCCCGGCGAGCCAGTTCCGGATTTGAACTTGATCCAACCGATGTGCCTGCAATTACGCGAATTTGCCGGATGATGGACGGCATGCCTCTTGGCATTGAGCTGGCAGCCGGATGGATTGCATTGTTGTCCTGCAAGGAAATTGCGCATGAGGTGGAACTGAGCCTTGACTTTTTACGGACAACCCTCAAAAATGTACCGGACAGGCAGCGCAGCCTGCGGGCAGCATTCGATTATTCCTGGAGTTTGCTTCCGGAAGAAGAGCGGAATGTTCTTGCACGGCTTTCCGTTTTCCTGGGCGGTTTTGAGCGAGCCCAGGCTGAACAGGTGGCAGGCGCAACGCTGCCCATTTTGCAGTCTCTTATAGGGCGTTCTCTGGTTCGGCGAAAACAAAATGGACGATTCGATCTACATGAAATGGTACGGCAGTATGCGTATGAGCGGCTAACTCAGGATGCGGAATCCGAGGAAATTTTGAATAAGCACGCATCCGCCTACCTGGATGTTCTGGAATTCCGTGGCAGGCAGTTAAAGACTGCCGATCAGGTAGATGCTATGCGCGTATTACGCGAGGAGATGAACAATGTGCGCGCGGCCTGGAATCGGGCGCTCTCCTTGGGGTGGTTTCAACGATTGGAAGCGTGCATCCATCACCTGGGATGGTTTTGCGATTTGGCTGGCTGGTTGGATGACGGAATTGAGCTATTCGAGATGCTGATTGGGACATTACCAGGCAGGGTCGATGAACTTGAAGCGAAACGGCTGATTGGTGTGTCCCGCGGGCAGCAGGGATTGTTGTTTTTCCGCCGTGGTATCTTTGACCGTGCGCTTCATGTGCTTGACGAGGCGTTGACACTATTAGGGCCTATCAATGACCCATCCTTATTGACCGATCCGATGATTTTCAAAGGGGTAATGCTGCACATTAACGGCCAGTATGAGGATGCACGCATTTTACTGGAAAAAGGTCTCATTTATGCGCGCCAGGCTGGGGATGAGTGGCATGCCGGTTACGCCGTTTTTAATCTTGGATACCTGGACAGCCTGCAAGGCGATTATGCTGGCGGTTACCAGAAAATGCTGGATGGAATGGGATTAAGGCGCACGACTGGCGATCCGAGCACAATTGCTTTGGGATTAAACCATATCAGCCTCACAGCACTAAAGCTGAATTTAATTGACGAGGCCCGGGCATTTCTGGAAGAAAGTATCGAATTGTGCACGCAGGTAGGCGATCGGTGGGGTTTGGGTACCGCTATCCGCTACCTGGGGTTGACTGACCTGGAAGCCAATGACCTTGCAAGGGCGCGCGACAACCTGGAGAAAAGTCTGGCGATTTTGGCTGAAATTACCACTGGCTGGGATTTAATTCGCTCGAATATCTATCTGGTTGAAGTGTATCGTCTGGAGGGGGACCATCAACATGCCTGGAAGTTGGGTAAAACCTCATTTAGCGAGGCTCTGGAGGTGGGTTCTTTCCCGCTGGCGTTGGAAGCGCTGACTGGATTAGCCAGACTGGAGCTCGAAAAAAATCAGTCCGCTCAGGCATACATAATGGCGCAGATCGTCCTGCGTTATCTCCAGGCCACAGCCATGACCCGTGACAAAGCTGCCCAAATTGCATTGGAGGCGGCTGAGAATCTCGACGACGAACTGATTAAGATATCAGACGCGGAATCTAACGCATCGACCCTGGAATCACTCAAACGACAATTTCTGATCGAAGGTGGATTAACCGAAGCCTTTCATCATTCCTGATAGACGAAGACGTCGATTTGATGGAATATACCGGCATCTGGGTCTTGGTCTGACGGCTGCAGATGCTCGACCATAAAATGGCTCCAGCCCTTAATGGATTTATCTGCCCAATTCCCCAAGCGTAAAAACAGTTTTATGATTACCTTCAAAGGAACATTTTTATCCCGATAGATTAATCCTAAATTAACCATCGCCAGTTGAACCCCCTCCAGCAACCGTCCAGCGGTCCCATAGGGTACGCCTGCCCGTATGGCTGCATGTAAAAACTCGTTTGAAATTTCTCCCAGGATCAAGCCAGCCGATGGCGAGCAGCGGGTAACATTCCACCCGTTAAGCAATTGCCAGTCCATACCTTGCGGTGGGTCTTGTGAATTGGGATTCGAGGTCTGCATCATTAATCACCCGGTTTGGAGTTTCCGATGATTAGTTATACCGTTATCCAAAGCTGGATTGGGGGCAGGTCATCACCCCAGGTCTCACCCGGAAAGTGCTACTTCCTGGGATTGGCATAAAGGAGCGTTTGTTCGTTACAATGGGGTCTGGTAATAGGGTTGTGTATAGTGCAAAGGAGAAAACCATGGTCGATCTTGCCATTATGATTGAAGGTCAAAACGGCCTGAATTGGAAACGCTGGCAGACCATCGTTCAGCTCGTTGAGGAATTGGGGTTCTACGGCCTGTTCCGCTCGGATCATTTCACCAATGGGCGTCCGCCTGATATGGACTCGCTGGAATTGTGGACCTCGTTGACCTGGCTGGCAGGCAACACGCGGCGCATTCATTTCGGGCCGCTGGTGACGCCGTTTTCGGTTCGCCACCCGACTTTGACTGCCCGCATGGCGGCAGCAGTGGATGATCTGTCTGAGGGACGTTTGACTCTGGGGTTGGGTGCTGGCTGGCAGGAACGCGAACACCATAAATTTGGCTTCGACCTGCTGCCGATCAAGGAGCGTTTTGACCGCTTCGAGGAGGGCATTCAAGTGGTGCGCGGGCTGCTGCAGCAGACTGAGCCATTCACATTCGATGGTAAGTATTACCAGTTGAGCGAAGCCCAGATTCTTCCCCCACCACTGCGCGGAGGGGGACCACCGATCCTTATTGGCGGCAATGGGAAAGGCCGCACCATCGCTTTGGCAGCCAAATTTGCCAACGAGTGGAATTCCAATTTCCTCAAGCCGGCGGAATATCAAGCTCTTAACAGCCGCCTGGAAAAGAAGCTAATAGAAGCCGGACGGGATGTGAAAGCCGTTAAACGCTCCCTGATGACCGGCCTGGTGTTTGGCCCGGATCAGGCAGCTCTAAACCGGGCTATCAGTAAGCGTGGAACTGCCACAGTTGAAGAACTTGAGCAGCGCGGCATCATCGTCGGGACTCCTGCCGCTGTAATCGATCAAATTGGCGCGTTGATCGCGGCTGGCGTGCAGGGCATAATGCTGCAATGGCTGGATCTGGATGACCTTGATGGATTGGAGGCGCTGGCGAAGGGCGTACTCGATCAGGTGTAGACGCTGCTATTTCCGCCGCAGGCTCATCGAGATCAGATCGAGAATCAGCACGCCTGTAGCGATCAAGGCAGAATCCATCAACACCCCGGGGACGTCGAAGACGCCAGCGTCGACGTACTCTTTGATTTGCATCACCACGAAGGCAACCACCATAATCTTGAAGAATCGCAAGATCAGCTGCCCTGTGGAAAAAGGCACATCTTGAGTAAAGGCATTTGTGCTGCTGTTCATGAGTACCTGTCCTTATTTGCCGACGACATTATCTTCCGGCGCTGTTTCTAGGTATTTTGCCGGACTCAGCACGAACTGGTCAAAACCCACGCCTTCGGCGCCGGCCTGAATGCGGACCGTCACCTCGCCGCTGGTTGAGAAATTGATCAGGGTACCTTCTTCCCCGCCTTGCAGATCACATCCCACCCAGGTCCAGCCTTCTGCAGCCGGTCCCTGGGCAGTCAAGTAGCTGTTGGAGCCGGGCTGATAGGCAGTATTGCTGGCTACATCCACCGCATCGGAAAACTGCAACCAGACGATATTCGCCATGGATTTCCCCAACGGCGCACCGACTTTGAGATGCACCCAGCAGCGGTAATCCGTATCGCTGACGACTGGCACGGTGAACGTTACATGTGGGTCGTTTTCCGGCGGGGGATCCAACTCGTCACCGTTGTTGGGCAGGCTGACATACTTCCCGCCTGGCGAGGATTCATCGTCCATAAATTCCAATTCTGTTAGCGCGTTTTCCGCTAAATCAGCCATGTACACCACAATTTCGCCAACCTCACCTACTGGTTGATCTCCGGCGGTCGCAGGGGCTGCTGGCACCGAAGGAGAGGTCTTGCCGTAAACATCCGGACTATTGGCGAATGCGCTGGCTTCCAGCTTTAGTGCTTCCACCTGGACCTCTGCCATGGCGGCGGCATCCAGCATGGTAAACCCGGTCAATTCCAGGGTTTCCTGGGTCTGATCTTCGCCCGTCCAATCCACTTTAATGTTTCCCACACCGCTGGCATAGAATTTTAGTTGATGCGCGTCCGGTTCGAGCAGGCTGGTTTCATCAATCACCAGCACGTCCTCAAAACAGTCGAAGGGCACACAAACCTGTTCGCCTTCCTTGGACACCATACCTCGGTCGGTGTATTCGACGGCTGGACCCCAACCCTGTGAGTAACTTTCCGTGGCGGGTTGGGGATCGCCCTGCATGGAAATGCCAGCGACCGCATCTTCGATGCCGTGAATCCAGGTCGGGCTCTCGATGATCTTGCCCTGATCGTATTCTTCTGGATATTGCCCCAGGCTCCATACCGTGCCGTCATCCGCCTGGGCGAAGAAAACTAACTCGGCTTCCACCAGCTCATCCTCGCTGTAATCGCGTTCCCAGGCAACCACGTTTTTAATTCCCGCGATCTCTTTTACCAGGTCGGTGACGGTGAAGACCACCCGGTGTGTCAATTGTTCACCCTGTGAACTGGTGAAGCCCTCAAAGGTCAATTGGGCACCGGGTGGTAATGGGAACCACTCATTGTCGATCCGAGTCGGCTGGCTGAATTGGCCAGGGTCGAAGGTTTCAAACTCTTCCCCGGTAGTTTTCGGGTTGCAGGCTGCGCCTACAATGAGGAACAACAGAGTCAAAATCCGTAATCCGCGCAGGTGTAGCATATCAACTCCTTGTTTTGAACCGTCTTTGACTGTTGGGCAGTCTATTGCCCTCCTTTTTACCTGTCAGATCAAACTCCTTCATGCGGGTAGGCTGGTCTGCATTTCAGAACGTTCTCGCCGTGACTTGCCAAATCTGAGGTAGAGGGTTGGTACAACCAGCAAATTGAGCAAAGTGGATGTGACCAAACCGCCTAAAATTACTACCGCCATGGGGTGTTCAATTTCCTGTCCGGGGATGTTACCCGCAATTACTAGCGGAATCAGAGCCAGACCGGTGGTCAATGCGGTCATCATGATGGGCGCGATCCTCTCGCGAGCTCCGCGCATCACCAATGCGGGTCCGAAAGTCTCGCCTTCCTCATTTTCCAGGTGTTGGAAATGGCTGATCATCATAATGCCATTGCGGGTGGCAATACCCAGGATGGTTAATAGCCCAACCAATGAACCCAGCGAAAGGACACCTTTATTTCCCAGGAAGGCAGCCAGCAGACCGCCCACCAATGCCCACGGCAAAGTTAAGAAGGTCAAGGTCGCCAGACGCCAATTATTGAACGATGTCAGCAGCAGGAAGAATATCGCTAACAGGGCAAAGATCCCTGTCACAAAAATGCGGTTTTGAGCTGCTTGCCGTTCGGCAAATTCTCCCAGAACTTCGGCATGATATTCCAGGGGGAAGGATACGGTTTGCAGAGCAGCTTCTACGTCCGTGGCAACCGAGCCAAGATCACGGTCGCGAACATTCGCCGACACATCGATCTTACGAGATTGGCCTTCCCGTTCGATCACATTGGGTGAGGGGACGATTTGTACACTGGCGACATCCGCAAGGCGAACCCGCCCACCACTGGGGGTGTCGATCAGCAAATCCTGGATGTCGTTCAAACTATCACGGGTTTCAGGCGTACTCCATACGTTTACGTCATATGTCTTGCCGCCAATAAAGATATCGCCTACCTCTTCACCTTGCAGCAAAAAGGCAGTTGCCCGGCGGATGTCGCCTGGTTTAAGGCCTACCTGCTGCGCTGCAATCAGGTCAGCTTCGATGTTCACCTGCGGCATGTCGGCATGCAGTTCTTTCTTAAGATCCACGATGCCTGGAATTCCTTCGAGGGCTGCCCGTACTTCATCGGCTTTTACTCGCAGCACCTCAAGGTCAGGTCCATAGATGCGGATGACAACGGTATCGCTTGACCCGGTTAGGACTTCGCGAATTCTTTCCTTCAGATAGGTTTGTACATCGCGAACCAGGCCAGGGTAACCGTCCACAGTTTCCTGTACTTTAGCGAGCGTGTCCTCATAGTCAACCGCGGGATCGACACTAATCCAGTTCTCGGTAAAGTAGACGCCGTAGGGCTCATCCGCAAGCAATGCCTGGCCAATATGGGAACCGCAGTTCCGCACACCATCAATAGTCAGAAGCTCGCGGCATGCCTGGGCTGTGATGCGCCACATTTCAGGGTGAGAGGTGCCTGGTTTTGTGATCCAGTGCATCAGGAAGTCGCGTTCCTTGAACGAAGGCAAAAGTTCCGAGCCGAGTGAGGGTGTCACGATCAATCCTGCCAGTACGATCACAGTGGCAGTGGCATAAGCAAGTCTGGGAGAGCGTAAAGTCGAACTGAGGACGCGGTCATAGACTCGGTGCAGCCAGGGGATTATGGGCGATTCCCGGTGTTCGACAGGGGCATTCTGCATCAAAATCAGCACCATGGCAGGTGTGACTGTCAAGGCAACCAGCGGCGAAACCAGGCCAGCGACGATATACGCTGTCGCCAGCGGTTTGAAGAACGCACCTGAAAGCCCTTCCAGGAAGAAAACAGGAAGCAAGGCTGAGATTTCGATCAACGACGCATAAATGATTGCCCCGCGTACTTCGATCGACGCATCCAACACAATCCTGGCAGTCGATTGAGTACTCCCTTCTTTTCGCAGCCGCCGCAACCGACGCACAATATTTTCAACATCCACAATGGCATCATCGACGACAGCGCCAATGGCAATTGCCAACCCCGCCAGGGTCATGACATTGATCGTCACGCCACGCAGGTTTAGCACCAGCAGAGAAGCCATTAACGAAAGTGGAATAATCGTTGCGCTGATTAATGCAACACGCCATTCGAAGAGGAAGAATAACAGAACCAGCACAACCAGCAGCCCGCCGATCAGCAAAGATTCTGTCAGGTTATCGATGGATTGTTCAATGAATGTAGCCGGCCTGAAGATGGTGGTATCAATATCGATACCCTGCAATCCAGGTTTCATCTCGGCGATAGCTTCTTCGACGCCGCGAGTGACTTCCAGCGTGTTTGCCCAGGGCAGCTTTTCAACGATCATCATCAAGCCTTCACCATCGTTGATGACTGCATCGCCAAACAGCGGCCAGGTATCCCAGACAACATTCCCGATATCGCTCAAAATCAGGGGGCTGCCATCATTTTTATAACGGTCATAAATGGGCACCTGACCCAATTGAGCTGGCTCCAGGATCGGCAGCACGGTTTGCAGGCCGATACGCTGGTTGGGCGTATCAATGAAGCCGCCGGTACCAATTACCGATCCCTCCGAATACATAAGCAGCCCAACATCCAGCGCATCGGCGGTTGAATCCATGACCTCGTTGAGTGCGACATCATAGGCCTGCATTTTGTCGAGATCAACCTGCACCTGAGGCATCTTGATGCGTTCACCCCATATGGGCGCATTGGCGACACCGGGTACATCCAACAGCCGGGCGCGAATTTTCCAGTAGGCAATCATCGAAAGGTCCATCATATCGACCTGATCCGAAGAAATGCCAATTTTCATTACCCGGCTGGTTGAAGACAAAGGTTGGATGATAACTGGCGGGGCAGCCCAGGTCGGCAAAGACGTATAAACTGACGAAACTCGCTCCTGGACTAACTGCCGGGCTAAGATCAAATCTGTATCCGTCTCAAAAATGAGCACGATGTCAGATAGATCGGGCACCGATCTTGAGCGCATTACATCCAATCCTGGCAGGCCATTTAACGCCTGTTCAAGCGGTACTGTGACCAACTCCTCAACCGCAGCAGCAGAGAGACCAAGAGAAAAGGTTTGAATTTCAACCTTTGGCGGGGCAAATTCAGGAAATACATCCACAGCTGAATTGCTCAGGCGGGCACCTCCGATAAAAAGCAGGGCAGCCGCGGCAAAAACCACAAGGTAACGAAATCGAAGGCTATTTGCTACGATCCAGCGCATGAGATACCTCCTGAACGGTTATTTGGACACCCCGGTTTCAGCTCCAAACAACTCTGCTACTCCCATAGTCACAACCGTTGAACCAAGTTCAGGTCCTTCAAGCAGGTAGACCTGATCTCCTTCAATGTAATCAATTACGATCGCCTGGCGAACATAGACGAGTGGTTCCGGGTTGAGGTATACCCATGTTTCACCCTCCACTCCGTAAATCACAGCCGAATAAGGGATGACCTTTCGCTGCACCAAGCCGCTGAATAGTGGTAAATCAACGAAGACACGATCACCGACTGTCAGGTCATAATCATCTTCATCGATTTCAAGATAGTAATCATCCAGGTCATCATCATCCTCGCCATCATCATCCAGACCCTCATACTCGACTGAGCTAGCGGAATATGATTTGGCCTCCTTGACGCCGGTCAGCGGGATGATAAAAGCCTGTTTACCGCGATCCACTTCCTGTGATCCATTCATATTCAAGCGAACCCGAATATAAGCTGTAGCAATTGCAGACGAACCACTTGCCCCGGTAGCCATTGGTGAAATTACCTCACCTCCGACCCTTAATTTCCGATCAACCGTGGCTTCTCCTACTTGTGCGGTCTGCACACTGATGCGGCTCGCGGCTTTTTCCGTCAGGACAACCCGCTTGAACTCAGACCCGTCAATATCTTCCAGCGTTGCTGGGAGAACCTTCTCTGAACTGGCCGCTTTGGGAGAGCAACCCATCAATGCGACGCTTGCCAAGGTGGCAACGATCATGAAACGAAGAAAAAGGGTTTTCATTTCCACATCCTTTCGTAAAAAGCACTGGACATTTCTGGACCATCAACCATTATCAATTTGCTTACGACGCATTCGATAAAGGACCAAAATCCCGATCAGCACAATCACTGGACCTCCGATGGCATAAGGCAGGACACCGCCCGGATTGATACGGGTGAAGGGAGTCACGGTTAAGTGAATTCCCGGGCTGGCCACTGGATGGCTGGTTGTATCCTGGCTGCCCGGTGCCGGAATAAGTGTCATGTAGACCATGTAGTCGCCGTCCAGGATGGTGTTGATAATCCAGGCATGCGACACGGATGCACCTGGAGACAGCGGCTGACTATATTGCGTGCGCTGCGGCGACCAATCCTCAGGGTCAACCACGTCACCCTGAGCGTTGAGGTTGATGATGTTCATCGCCACAATTAAGGGTAAAGACTGGCTGCTGCCATTATTGGTCACAACGGTATTGAACTCAACCTTGTCGCCAGATTTGACCACTGCGGTATCGAGATCGATCGAGATAGTAAGATCTTCTGCCTGGGCATTCCCGGTCTGAAATCCCATGGCTGGGCTTGCGCCTGCCAACAAGATGAAAGCCAGGAATATTGAGGCACTGGATCGCGACCACAAACGTTTCAAAAATTTACTGCTTCTGCCTGCTTCAAGGCGCAATCCGGGTCCAGCAATGAAGAATAAAATTCCCAGGATGAGCACCGCAAAAACAACCGGCGAGATGAGCCAGGTCCAAAATTCAGCCAGCGTTCGGTAATTAACCAGGTGCTTCGACAGGAAATGGTTAACCGCTGCCAGGGGATTCACCCATTGCAGGAATTGGCCAGCTGCACCAGTTTGTGCGCGCCCGGGTAGTTGCGCCGGCACCAGGAACAGGATGTAAATTCCG
>DATBWK010000048.1:0-8317 GCA_036514835.1 Bellilinea sp. | reverse complement strand
GGCACAGTTGGCAGGTCGACTTTAGCGCCAGTCACCAGGTTTTGAATCTGGATAGTCTCGCAGCCAACTGCCATCTGAGTGAAGTCGCTGGAAAGACTGTTGACGCAAAAGTTGGTTGTTCCGTCATTAATGTATAAGTCGCGCACCGTGCCATCCGCCGGATCATACAGGTACAGGTCGTTCCAGCCGGCGAACAGGATGTAACCGCCAATGCCAAAGGGCCGCGTGCCGTAGATCAACTTACCGTCGGCTGTCCAGCTGACAATTTCGATACTGACCGGCATCACTAACGACTCCGATGGGGTTCGTTCGGCGATCTTCTGGGCGTTGCTGCCGTCTATTCCGGCTACCCACAACTCGAATGCCACCGAGTTTTCGGCCATGATTTGTGAAACCCAGGCGATCTGGCTGCCGTCGCGCGAGATGCCGGCACTGAATACACTGTTGCTGCCAGCGAAGGCTATGGGCTGGATCTGATCCATTTCGACTAAAAGCAGGCCGGTGTTGCTGGCCAGAGCCACGGAATTCTTGGTCACGCCAGCCTGTTCCTGCCGGATATACTCCGTCATACCGGCTGCCGCACGGAAACCCATGGGCTGCCCAAATAAATCAATGGCGACAAACTCGCCGTTGGTCAGCACCATAAAACCGCCAAATTCCGGCGCTAACGGCTCCGCGGTAGGAGCTGCAGTCTCTTCAACGGGCAGGGGAGTGGCCGGCTGAGGCGTGTTGGTGGCGATGACGATGGGTGTGTTTACCGGCGTTTCCACCACACTGGTAGGCTCCGCGGCGAACAGATTGCAGGCCGATAATAGCAGCACAAGCAATAGCGAAGTGGTGATCAATGGGTAAAACTTGCGAGATGATGTGTTCATGTTTTGCTTCCTTTTTAGATTTATCTACGCACTATTAAACGCTATAAGGCCGCTTTTTGTTCCTGGTCAAGCGGCTGGTCTCTTGCATTGGGCCTGGAATTATGATATAGTCTAGGGCAACAACGGCGGGGTGATCCGCCAAAAGGGAATCTCTCCTTTTGGAGTGGTTTTCTTTCGTTTAAAAGCGGTAGTGAATCCCGGCATGGGGGATGCCCTAATAGGGCTGACCGATCATCGTTTGGAAGGAAGAAGAAAAGACATGGCAACTTCGTTCTTAACCCGCGAGGGTTTTGAAAAGCTGCAGGACGAGTTGGATACCCTGCGTACCCAGCGCCGACAGGAAATTGCTGAGCGGCTGCATGAGGCTATGGAAGGCGGTGAACTGATCGAAAACGCCGAATATGAAGCTGCTAAGAATGAGCAGGCGTTTGTCGAAGGCCGCATCAAGGAATTGGAAATTTTGTTGGCGACTGCCCGCGTGGTGGAAGACGTCCCGCTGGCGGATACCGTGCAGGTTGGCGCCACCGTGGTCATCAAGGAAGAGGGCAGCAAGGTTACCGAGACCTACTCGATCGTGGGCGCCGCTGAGGCTAACCCGTCGATCGGCAAGATCTCCAATGAATCCCCGCTGGGCAAAGCCTTGATCAACAAGAAGAAGGGTGACAAGGTGCAGGTCGACGCGCCGCAAGGCACGTTTGTGGTTTCCATCGTCAAGGTGGAGTAATTCTGGGGTAAACATTACGCCCCGCCCACAGCAAAATGGGCGGGGTTTTTTCTTAAGAAGACTGAAAAGGTTAATCATCCATGGAACTCAATGACCTCGAGAAAATCCGCTACGAAAAAATAATGGCGCTCAAAGGGATGGGCGTTGAGCCTTATCCCACCCGCGCCAACCCAACCCATTCGGCGGTGGAAGCCATTCAGGCCTTCGATACTGCCGAGGCGAATGCTGTCGAAGGGACCGCACCGGTCGTTGCGGTGACGCTAGCCGGGCGCTTGCGCTCGATGCGCGTCATGGGCAAGATCACCTTTGCGCACATCGAAGACGGCTCCGGGCGCGTGCAACTGTTCATGCGCGTCAATGACGTCGGCGAAGAGGGCATGAAGCTGTTCGCGGATTACTTCGACCTTGGCGACTTCATCCAGGCGCAGGGTGAGATGTTCCGCACCCGCACCGGCGAGGCGACGCTCAAGGTATTGAGTTTCCACATGCTGGCCAAAGCGCTCAGCCCGCTGCCGGCTGCCAAGGATGAGGTGGTGGATGGGCAGGTAGTGCGCCATGCCACGCTGACGGATCCGGAAGTGCGCTATCGCCAGCGTTACGCTGACCTGGCAGTTAACCCCGAGGTGCGCCAGATCTTCAAGACCCGCGCCGGGGTGGTGCGCGCCATCCGCGAGTTCCTGGATGCGCGCGACTTCCTCGAGGTCGAGACTCCCATTCTGCAGCCGATTTACGGCGGGGCGGCTGCCAAACCATTCGTCACCCACCACAACCAGCTCAAACAGGATTTATACCTGCGCATCTCATTCGAGTTGTACCTGAAACGGCTGCTGGTCGGCGGCTACGAGCGCGTCTATGAAATTGGCCGCGATTTCCGCAACGAGGGCGTGTCTTTCAAGCATAACCCGGAGTTCACCCAGTTGGAGTTTTACTGTGCCTATGCCGACTACCAGAAGGTGATGCAGTTGACCGAGGATATGATCGGTCATGTATGCGATAAGGTCCTGGGTACGCGCAAAGTCGAGTATAACGGGCAGGTAATTGACTTCAGCGGTCCCTGGCAGCGGCTGGATCTGCGTCAATCGCTGATCGACACGGTTGGCATCGACATCGACCAGTACCTGACGGGCGAAAGCCTGGAAACTGCCATCCGCGCCAAAGGCATTAATGTCAAACCCGGTTCGCCGCGCGGCAAGTTGATCGACGGGCTGCTGGGGGATTTCATCGAGCCAACCCTGATCCAGCCGACCTTCCTGTACGACTACCCGCGTGATATCTCGCCGTTGGCCAAGAACCGGCCTAATGACCCGGGCACGGTTGAGCGCTTCGAGGGCTTTATCGGCGGCATGGAGATCTGCAACGCCTTCACCGAGCTGAACGACCCGCTGGAACAGGAGGCGCGCTTCCTGGAGATGGGCCGCGCCTACGAGGCCGATGACGAGGAGCGCCACCCGCTGGACGAAGATTATTTGCAGGCCATGTCCTACGGTATGCCGCCCAACGGCGGCTTTGGCATGGGCATAGACCGTCTGGTGATGCTGATGACTGACCGCCAGACGATCCGCGAGGTGCTGCTGTTCCCGCATTTGAGGGAGCGGGAAGAGGAGTAGCGTGAAACGGCGGCCTCAAGCCGCCGCATCGCGATGCTTCGCTGCGCTCAGCATGACACAAAAGACCGTCATTCCCTGCCAATTAATAGAAAATTTGTTTAATTTACCTACTTGACATAGGACACATGTTCGTGTATTATTAGTACAAATGACCGAGATTAGGCGGCAAAATGAGCCGCAAGGAGTACTAATATGGCGAGACGCAGCGAAGGCTTAAGTGAACGGCACAAGAAAATTTTGTCTTTTCTGATGCAATTTTCAGAAAATAATGGCTATTCACCATCGATACGCGAAATTGGGGACAGTATCAAGGTCAAATCGACTTCGCTGGTCGATTATTACCTGAATCAACTCGAGGAAATGAAGTATATTTCCCGTGAAGGTCGCGTTTCGCGCTCGATTCGGGTGCTCAAACCCTACCTGTCGCCGACCGCCAAAGTCTCCGGCGCGCTGCGCCAGGTTGGCAAGACCATCGAAGAGTTGATCGCCATCCCGCGTCTGGGCGTGATTCAAGCCGGTGTACCCATTCCCATTCCGGCTTCAGACCTGGCTTACTTCGACTCAGAAAGCGGTGTGGAAATTGCCCGCAGTCTGCTGCCATCACGTGAGAAGGTCAGCGACCTGTTTGCGCTGGAAGTCCAGGGTGACTCGATGATCGACGCCAGCATCAATGACGGCGATATCGTCATTCTGCGGCAGGCCCAGGAAGCCGCCAACGGCGAAATGGTGGCAGTGTGGCTGGTGGACCGCGACGAAACCACCCTCAAGTATTTCTACCGCGAGAATAACGGCATCCGCCTGCAGCCAGCCAACCCGCAATATGCCCCCATCATGGTTGATAACCCCAATGCCCTGCGCATTATGGGCAAGGTGGTGATGGTCATTCGCCAGGTTCCCACCTTCGCTGGTTAGGCTCAGGCTATAATTACTGAAATCAAAAACGGGCACCGAAAGGCGCCCGTTTTTTGGTTTCAATTGAACCGATGGTTCAGCCAGAGAGATTAGACAACGTCAACCACGGCGCCAGCGGCTTCCAATGCCTTCTTGGCATCGGCGGCGGCGTCTTTACCAACACCAGTCAAAACCTTGGAGCCAGCGGTTTCGGCCATGGTCTTGGCTTCCACCAGACCGAGGGTGGTCAGTTGGCGGATGACTTTGATGGTCTCGATTTTCTTGGGGCCGGCGTCCTTGATCACGACGTCGAACTCGGTCTTCTCTTCCACGGGCTCAGCAGCGGCGGCAACAGGGCCAGCAGCGGCAACGGCCACAGGAGCGGCGGCGGAAACGCCCCACTTCTCTTCCAGCAGTTTTACCAGTTCAGCAGCTTCCAGAACGGACAGCTTGCCGAGGGATTCAACCAATTTTTCCAGGTCAGCCATTTCAGTATCTCCTAAATTCCTTTTCAGATGAATCTGTTGATTAATCGAAAGTTTTGTTAATTCCGTCTGCTCGTGGGTGCTGTTTTACCAGCGGGTGACGATGGATTGCAGGCGGTGAATAAGTGTTATGCAGCAGCGGCAGCGCCGGTATCGGAGTAAGCCTTGATAACAGCTGCGAGACCGCGGGCAGGTTCGGCGATGGTGCGAACCAGTTTGGTCGCCGGGGCCAAAATTGTGCCGAGTAGTATAGCGCGCATAACGGGCAGCGGCGGCAGGTCGGCCAATGCCTTGACCTGGCTGGCGTTGAGCATTTCATTGCCCAGGTATCCGCCTTTTACCGCGAAAACCTCGGACTTGGCAGTCGAATCATTGATGACTTTGGCGAGCGCCGGGGCATCATGGAATGCAAAGCCGACCAGCGAAACACCTTCAAAGACATCTGTCTTCGATACGCCCATTTCTTCCAATGCCAGTTTCATCAGGGTGTTCTTGACAACGTGCAGTTCACCACCGGCATCACGGACTTTGGAACGCAGGGTATCGATCTCTTTCATGCTCATCTTGTTATAAGACAACGCCACCATACCCTGGCTTTGTTTTACCCATTCGGTGTATTGGGCAATCAACTTGGTTTTATGCTCTTTTGAGAAGGCCAATGAGGATTCACCTCCTTTCAGTTCAAAATAAAAAAAGTCTTTGCCTCACTTGAAGTGCCAGGCAAAGACTTTTTCGCGGCCGCAGGGTTGCGGCTTGTATCTCGCGTTTCAGTCTTCACCTCGGCAGGATATTAAGCCTGTTAGGGCACCAGCTTTCACCGGTGAAGGCAAATATTCATTTGTGGACGTGCTTTGAGCGGTTGGATTACTCCTTGGCGCTCATACCCTGGGCCTGGTTGAGATCAACCATGATCCCAGGGCCCATGGTGGTGCTAACTGTAACTTTTTTGATGTAGGAACCCTTGGCGGCAGCCGGTTTGGCTTTCTTGAGGGCTTCCATCAACGCAGCCAGGTTATTATACAGGAATTCGGCGGAAAAGGATACCTTTCCGATGGGAACGTGGATGTTGGCGGTCTTGTCGAGACGGAACTCAACCCGGCCGGCTTTGGCTTCCTGAATAACACGCGGTAGATCTTCAGCTGGGACGACGGTTCCAGCCTTGGGGTTCGGCATCAATCCACGCGGTCCGAGCACGCGGCCAAGACGGCCGGCTTTGCTCATCATGTCTGGCGTGGCGATAGCCACATCGAAGTCGGTGAAACCACCCTGGATCTTGGTGATCCATTCGTCACTGTCGGCAACGATGTCAGCGCCGCCTTCTTGAGCCTTGGCAACGGCTTCGCCCTGGGCAAAAACCAGAACGCGGACCGTCTTGCCGAGTCCGTGGGGCAGAACGACGACATCGCGCACCATCTGGTCAGCCTGGCGCGGGTCTAGGCCCATGCGCAGGTGAACTTCTACGGTGCCGTCAAATTTGGTGATCGAGGTTTCCCTGGCCAGCGCAACGGCTTCTTCGGGAGTATAAGCCTGACCTTCGGTCACTTTGGCGCTCGCGGCCATGTATTTCTTTCCGTGCTTTGCCATTGAATCTCCTTTGTGGTTCTAGCGGGTAACCGGGTTACCCTCCCACGTTCCTAATCAACTACTTGAATGCCCATATTGCGGGCAGTGCCTTCGACCTGGGCCATGGCATCTTCGATTTCGACCGCGTTGGTGTCTTTCATCTTGATTTCCGCGATCTCGCGCACCTGGGCGCGGGTGACCTTGCCAACCTTGGTGCGGTTGGGGATGGCGGAACCCTTGTCAACGCCGGCAGCTTTCTTGAGCAAGACGGAAGCCGGAGGTGACTTAAGGATGAAGGTGAACGAACCATCGGTGTAGACGGTGATTTCAGCCGGGATAACATCGCCGGCGCGGTTTTGCGTGCGGGCGTTGTAGTCCTTGCAGAAAGCCATGATGTTGATGCCGTGCCCGGCCAGAGCGGGACCCACCGGGGGCGCCGGATTGGCTTTGCCAGCAACCAACTGTAAACGTACAACTGCTTTTAATTTCTTTGCCACTTTTTATACTCCTTCGTGGTTTTAACGGGTGGTTTGGGGAGCACCCTCCCACAAACAAAATCCTCCAATGGAGGAAAATACACTAAGCTTTTTCCACCTGCAGGAAGTCGAGTTCCACAGGGGTTTCACGACCAAAGAAGTTGACCATCACGCGCACTTTGTTGCGCTCGGCGAAGATTTCGCTCACCTGACCGCGGAAATCGTTGAACGGGCCGTCCACAATGCGGACGCGCTCGCCAACCTTGAAGCTGACCTTGACGTGCGGCGCTTCGGCTTCCATGCGGCGTAAAATCTGCGAGACCTCTTCGGGGCGCAGCGGGGTGGGCTGGGTGCCCATACCCACAAAGCCGGTCACACCTGGGGTGTTGCGCACAACGTACCATGACTCTTCGGTCATGATCATGTTCACCAACACGTAACCAGGGAACACATGACGCTCAACCGTGCGGCGTTTGCCTTCTTTAACCTCAATTTCTTCCTGAGTGGGGATGACGACGTCGAAGATCTTGTCCTTCATTCCCATGGTCTCAATGCGTTGTTCGAGGTTATGGCGAACTTTGTTTTCGTATCCGGAATAGCAGTGAATAACGTACCACGAGCGCGTATCCGCGGCTTCGGGGTCGAACTGCGGGATTTCGGAATCTTCGCGCGGCTGGGTATCACGAGATGCGCCGGCAGACCCGCTGGCTTTAGTACGCGCGGGTTTTTGCGGTTTCGGTTCGACCTCATCCGCTAAAGGTTTGTCTTGCGCATCAGTCATCACAGTACAGGCTCCTTACGGGGCGTTTATGCTAGCACCAACCGGATAACGGTAGAGAATACGAAGTCGAGCAGGCCAAGGACAATAGCCATCAATACCATGACCACCAGAACGATCTTGGTCAGGCGCCAGGCGTCTGGCGGCGTGGGCCAGGAAACCTTGCGGAGTTCGCCGACGGTCTCGCGATACCAGCGGGCAATGCGGCCGGGCTGCTTGACTTTCTCTATTTGCTTGGTAGGTTTTGCGGTTTTCTCGACCACGTTCTCTCCTTCGTTTCAGGATAAAACGCCGCCTCTATGGACGGCGTCTCCTGGAGTAAGGCAGGCCAGGTAGGACTTGAACCCACAACCCCCGCTTTTGGAGAGCGGTGCTCTGCCAAATTGAGCTACTGGCCTAAGCAAGGGTGGGGAGGGGGATTAAAGCCCGTCCCCAACCCGATTATAACCTACTTTGTCTCCCGGTGAGCCGTGTGTTTGCGGCAGCGGGGGCAGAATTTTGCCAATTCCATGCGCCCAGGGTCGTTGCGGCGGTTTTTTTCAGTGGTGTAATTGCGGGACTTGCATTCGTTGCAAGCCAGGGTGATGACTGGGCGAACATCTTTCTTTTTTGATGCCATGTGTACCTACTGCCGCCCGGAACGAGGACGGCACTCCTTGTTATTCGAGAATCTTGGTGATAACGCCAGCGCCGACGGTCAGACCGCCTTCGCGAATGGCGAATTTCGAACCCTGTTCAAGCGCCACTTTGATGATCAACTCCACTTCCATGTTGATATTATCACCCGGCATGACCATTTCCACGCCTTCAGGCAGCTTGATGTTGCCGGTGACATCCATGGTGCGGATGTAGAATTGCGGCCGGTAGCCAGTGAAGAAGGGCTTGTGACGGCCGCCTTCGTCGCGGCGCAGCACGTAC
>DATBWK010000047.1:0-8428 GCA_036514835.1 Bellilinea sp. | reverse complement strand
TGCGGCGGTCATCGCCGTATTTTTCAGAGATCTCGATTAAGTCGGCTTTGACCACTTCCAAAATCTTGTGCGGCGAAGCCAGCAGTTCATCCAAATAAGCAATACGCTCCAGCAGCGCTTTGTACTCGTCTTCGATCTTCTGCCGTTCCAGGGCTGCCAGGCGGCGCAGCTGCATGTCCAAAATGGCCTGCGCCTGAATTTCCGTCAGGTTGAAGTTAGCCATTAATCGTTCGCGGGCGGTTTCCACATCCGGCGACTGGCGAATGGTTTGAATGACCGCGTCCAGATTGGACAATGCGATCAGCAGACCATCCAGGACGTGGGCACGCGCCCGGGCTTTATCCAGCTCATACTGCGAGCGGCGGGTGATGACCTGTTGGCGGTGTTCGATGTAGTACTGCAAAGCGCGCTTGAGCGAAAGCAGGCGTGGTTCGTTATCTACAAGGGCCAGGATATGCGCGCCAAAGGTGGTTTGCAGCGGTGTGTATTTGTAGAGCTGGTTGAGCACTTTCTTGCCTTGCGCGCCGCGCTTAAGTTCGAGGACAATGCTCATACCGCGCCGGTCGGATTCGTCGCGCAGGTCGGAAATGGAGTCCAGGCGGCCTTCACGCGCCAGGTCGGCAATGCGTTCGATCAGGGTGGTTTTGTTGATCTGGTAAGGGATCTCGGTGATGATGATATTGAAACGCCCGCCCTTGGCCTCTTCAACATGCGCCTGTCCGCGCACAATCAGCCGTCCGCGGCCGGTGCTGTACATTTGTTTGATGGTTTCAGCGCCGACGATGATGCCGCCGGTCGGGAAGTCGGGACCGGGCAAAAAGGCCATCAGATCATCCACGCTGACCTCGTCGGCCTGTTCGTAATGATCGATCAGGTAGGTAATGGCATTGCACAGCTCGCGCAGGTTGTGCGGCGGGATGTTGGTAGCCATGCCAACCGCGATGCCAACCGAGCCGTTAAGCAGCAGGTTGGGCAGTCTGGCTGGCAGAACAAGCGGTTCTTTAAGCGAGCCGTCGAAGTTGTCGGCATAGTCGACGGTATTTTTATCGATGTCGGCCAGTAATTCCTCGGCCATGGGGCCAAGGCGCGCTTCGGTGTAACGCATGGCAGCCGGCGGGTCGCCATCGACCGAGCCAAAGTTGCCCTGTCCATCGATCAATGGATAGCGCATGGAGAAATCTTGCACCATGCGCGCCATGGCGTCGTAAACCGACATGTCGCCGTGCGGATGGTACTTACCCAGTACCTCGCCAACAATACGCGCTGATTTCTTATAAGCGGTATTGGAACGCATCCCCAGCTCGGACATGGCGAACAGGATGCGGCGGTGCACGGGTTTTAGGCCGTCGCGGGCATCCGGGAGGGCGCGTGCGACGATTACGCTCATGGCGTAATCGAGGAAAGCCTCACGCATTTGACCGTCGATATCAACGGTTTGGATCGTGCCGATATCCATGCTATTTTCCTCGCCTGAGTTGTTCATAACCTTACAATTATACCAAACTCACGGTCAGCCTGACGATTCTCGTATGCTCGGAAGATGGTGGGCAGACCGGTTTTTAAATTTATCAGGGGAAAATCTGGACGTGCTCGAGTATAATTTAGGGGTATGAAATTCGCTGCCCGTATCATCGCGCTTCTGACCCTGCTGACCTTACTGGCAGCCTGCAATTCCACCTCTGTTGATTCAACCGCTCCTGCTGCGTCTACTTACATTCAAAACAAAGGTTCCGATACGATCGTCAACCTGGCTTTAGCCTGGGCTGAGGCTTATCAGAGCGTTCTGCCTGAGGTGAGAATATCGGTCACAGGCGGCGGCTCCGGCACCGGATTGACTGCCTTGATCAGCGGCACAGTAGATATCGCTAACGCCTCGCGCAAGATCAAAGACGAGGAAATCGCGGCGGCTGAGGCTAATGGCATCGAGCCGGTTGAGCATGTCATTGCGCGTGATGCCATCGCGGTGATTGTCAATCCGCAAAATCCGATCAACCAGTTATCGCTGGAAGATATCGCCCGGATTTACCGCGGCGAAGTGAGCAACTGGTCGGAATTGGGCGGTGAAGACCGCCCTATCGTACGGTTGTCGCGCGAGACTAACTCCGGAACGCATGTTTATTTCCTGGAGGAGGTCGTGCGGCTGGGTGACCCGGAGAATAAAGAAATCTTTTCAGCGGACACGTTACTGTTGCCTTCCTCAGAAGGGATCATTGCCGAGGTCTCGGATAATCCCAACGCCATTGGTTACGATGGTCTGGGGTACGTGACCCACGAGGTAAAAATGCTGGCGGTCACCGCCAGCGCGGATAAACCTTACGTACTGCCTTCGGTTGAGTCGGTCAATAATGGGCAATATCCGATCTCGCGCGACCTGTACATGTATACACGCGCAGACGCACCTCAGACAGTATTGGAGTACCTGGCCTGGATTGTCTCGCCGGAGGCACAGAAAATTGTCACCCGATTGGGCTTCGTGCCAATTCTTGTTAAAACGGCCGGGAAGTGAAGGCTGGCAGCATGGAAATGGTCAAAGGCGAGCGCTGGATCACCTGGATTATCCGAATTTCGGGATATTCCAGTATTTTATTCGTCAGCCTGATATTAATTTTCCTGGCGCGGGAAGGCCTGCCAGCCCTGGGTAAAGTGCCGCTCGGGGACTTATTCGGCACGCGTTGGTACCCGATTGAGAGCTATTTTGGCATCTGGCCATTAATTTTCGGCTCGGTGCTGGTGACTGTCGGGGCGCTGCTGATCGGCATCCCGTTCGGTATTGGCACGGCGGTGTATCTTTCGGAGCTGGCGCCTTCCTGGATCAAAAATATCCTCAAGCCGGTGATCGAAATTCTGGCAGGGCTACCGTCGGTTGTGCTTGGTTTTCTAGGCATCCAGCTGGTTGCCCCATCCTTCCGCGAGTTTTTGAACCTGCCGACTGGCCTGACGGCTTTTACTGGCGCGGTGCTGCTTGGATTCATTGCCATCCCGACAATCGTCTCCATCTCGGAGGATGCGCTGAACACGGTGCCGAATATGTACCGCCAGGGCGCCATGGCGTTGGGGGCTAATCACTGGCAAACCATCTGGGGCGTAACCGTGCCGGCAGCGCGTTCCGGGTTGTTAACCGCTGTGATGCTGGGCGTTGGACGCGCTATCGGTGAAACCATGGCGGTGATGATGGTCACTGGCAACGCGCCTGTTTTACCGCACAGCTGGAATGCCCTCTTCCTTCCGGCGCGCACCATGACCGCTACGATCGCCTCGGAAATGGGCGAAGTTGCCACAGGGTCGGATCATTACCATGTTTTATTTTTCATCGGAATTGTGCTATTCCTGATTTCATTGGCTGTCAATCTGACAGCCTCCTCCCTGGCGTTGCGCAGCAAGAAACGCGCAGAGCGTTTACTTTCATAAAGGAGCGTAGTGATGGATAACTCAAATTACGCTCAGGTTTCCAAGCGCAAAGCAATTGTCGGCGTCAATTTGCTGCGGTTGATCACATTTATCACCGCTTTACCGGTCATCGGTGTGATTGTGTATATTATTGTGCGCGGCGTACCGGCACTAAGCTGGGAATTTTTGACCGCCATGCCGCGTGATGGAATGCGCGCAGGCGGCATTATGCCTGCCATCGTCGGCACGTTTTATCTGGCAATTGGAACTGCCATTTTCTCGGTGCCGCTGGGCGTGGCGGCTGGCATTTATATCGCTGAATATGCGTCCGATAACAAGCTGACCCGCTTGGTGCGGATTGCCATCATTAACCTGGCTGGCATCCCATCGGTTGTGTATGGGTTGTTTGGGCTGGGATTGTTTGTGCTCTTCTTAAAATTTGGCACCAGCATTTTGGCTGCCTCGCTGACCCTTGCCATTATGACTTTGCCGGTGATCATCAGCACCACTGAAGAGGCTTTGCGCCAGGTGCCCAGTTCGTTTCGCGTGGTATCCACCTCGCTGGGGGCTACCCGTTGGCAGACCGTAAAAAATATCACGCTGCCGCAAGCCATGCCCGGAGTCGTTACGGGCGTAATTTTGGGTCTGGAGCGGGCAGTGGGTGAAACCGCCCCGATCATGTTCACCGGGGCTTCTTTCTTCCTGCCGCTGCTGCCCCAATCACCGATGGACGCCACCATGGCGCTGCCGTACCATATTTTTGTGATTTCCACTTCGGTACCCGGAATGCCGGTTCAGATTCAATACGGCACGGTGTTGGTGCTGTTGTTCTTTGTGCTCGGCATGAACGTCATCGCCACCCTTATTCGCAACCGGGCGCGCGCCCGGCGTCAATGGTGAGGTTCACATGAGCGTGCTGATATCGGTCAAGAACCTGACATTGATGTACTCGGATGGGGTGGAAAGTCTGCACAACATCAGCATCGACGTGGTCGCCAACGCCGTGAACGTGTTTTTTGGACCGGCAGGCGGCGGTAAATCCACCCTGCTCCGGGCTATCAACCGGCTCAATGACCTGGCAGATGTATCCACCGTCGAAGGTCAAATTTTCTATAACGGCCGAAATGTTCTTGATCCGCAGGTCAATGTGATTGAGTTGCGGCGCAAAGTCGGCATGGTGTTCTCGCGCCCGGCGCCGCTGCCGCTGACGGTGTACGAAAATGTGGTTTATGGGTTAAGGCTGATGGGGGAGAACAGTAAATCGGTGCTGGATGGGCGGGTGGAGGAAGCACTGCGTCAGGCGGTGTTGTGGGACGAAGTCTACGACCGGCTGAATGACCCTGGCATATCGCTTTCGGGCGGGCAGCAGCAGCGTCTGTGCATATCGCGGGTATTGGCGCTGGATCCCGAGCTGCTCATGCTGGATGAGCCGACCTCGGCGCTAGACCCGGTCTCTACGGCCAAAATTGAGGAGATGCTGCAAGAGTTAAAGTCGCGCATCACCATCATTCTGGTGCCGCACAATGTGCAGCAAGCCGCGCGGACGGCCGATTATTCCGGATTCTTCCTGCAGGGAAAACTGGTGGAGTACGCGGTTGGTAAGGGCTTGTTCGTCAACCCGCGTGAAAAACAAACCCAGGATTACGTCACCGGGCGTTTCGGATAGATCCTTGGCGCAGGATTCTGCCACCTGCGCAGCGTGACAATTAAAGCGAAACAAATTACCGCTGCCTGGACGTGCCGCTCGACCTGAGCGCTCCACGCGTCATACAGAACGGGGAAATACGCTATCCGGATGGGCTGGAGACAGAGATCCCGCTGTCGGGCACGCCGACCCCCTGAGTGACCGGAGCTTACACCTCATCCGAATTTTTATCAATAAACTGGCGGGCAAAATTTACCAGTTGGTAGACGTCCGCAAAGTTGCTGATCAAGCCAACTGACACACGCACCGCACCGGTGCTTTTGTCATCGATACAGCGCCGGAAATCCTGGTATTCCATGCGCGGCTTGAAAGCAAAGCAGGTATCCAGTTCGCCGGCACTCAACCCGAGCGCCAGCTCGCCTCCACCCGGGTTGCAGAAACAGCCGGTGCGGATGGAAATATTCTTCTGATTGGCGCGCTCCTCCACCCGCAAGTGGTCGACAAAATGACCGCGTGGATCGAAGAAATTCATGGTGATGGTGCCGCCGCGCATGCGAGTCTCGAGCGGACCGTAGATTTTTACCACCGGCAGCCCATTGCTGTGACGCAGGTTTGTTAGTTGATCCAGCAGCCAACCCGTCAGACAAGCAACCCGCTGATGAATGGCGTCGTAGCCGATGCGCTGAATGTGGCGCAGACCAATTTCCACCGCCGGCAGCGTCAGATAGTTCAGGGTGCCGTCCTCAAAACCTTCGGCGCCGGCATGCAAGAAGTAGCGGTCGCCCTGCACCGAAGCCACCGTGATCGTGCCGCCAGCAAACCAGGGACGGTGCAGTTTGCCCAGGGCGCTGCGGCGGGCGATCAACGCGCCGATGCCGGTAGGGTAGCCGAAAATTTTATAGAAGGAGAGGCAGACAAAATCCGGGTGGACGGCGGAAAGGTCGAGCGGATTGGTGGGCGCGAAGGCAGCCGCATCCAGCAGCACATCCCAGCCTTTAGCCTGAGCCCGCTCGATCCAGGCCAGGTCGTGCTGCACGCCGGAGAAGTTGGATTGCGCCGGGTAGGCGAACAGGTTATTGGCATCCGGGTTGACCTGCTCCAGCAAGGCGGAGAGCTTCTCGTCATCGATGCGCATCTCAGGCGGGATCACCGGGGCGTAGGTGATGGCGGCGCCGTGCGCCCGGGCAAACTCGCGAATGCCGTTGACCGAGTTGTGATTGTCAAAGGTGAGCAGGTAGCGGCTGGCAGAAGAGAATGGATACGACTCGCCGACCAATTTGAGCGCGCCGCTGGCGTTCTGGGTGAAAATGCAGACATATTCGGACGGATCCGCATTGAAAAAATCCAAAACGCTTTTCCGCGCCGCTTCAACCCAGTGGGTCATGGCTTGCGAGGTTGGGTTGGTGGAATGCGGGTTGCCGAAAACGTGGTTCAACAATAAGTCCAGGTGGTATTGCACCTGTTTCTCGCTGTACAGGCTGCCGCCGGTGAAATCCAGATAAACATGCCCTTCGCGGTCGATGCGCGAGTACTCAGCTTGACGCAAATCGTCGAGAATGCGGGTTGTTTCGTAATCGGGGAAATGACTGCGAAAGTCCCGATCGGCTTCCTGAAAAGAACTCGCAGCAACATCTGAGGGAGGAGGGTTGGGATTATTCATAGTCGTTTTGGATTTTCAGACAGTGAATCATGAAGATATTATGTCACAAAATGACCGCAGGGGGTAGAGACTTGGAGACCTTGCCACGGTCGGTGGTTATGATATAATTTTCGAACCCCGGGCGCGTGGCTCAGTCGGTTAGAGCGCACGGTTCACATCCGTGAGGTCGGGGGTTCGAGTCCCTCCGCGCCCACAAATTATTGAAGGTCGGTGGCCCCATCGAGGGGTGCCATTCGAGTCCTCACGAAGTACCCTTTGGGCTCCGCGCCCACAAGCATAAAAAGCCACATCCATGCCCCCAGAAGGGGATTTTAAGGTTTCGGGGGTTCGAGTCCTCACGAAGTACCCTGTGGGCTCCGCGCCCACAAATTAATGAAGGTCGGTGGCCCCATCGCCCACTTCGCTTTGCTACGGGGTGCTTCGCAAGGGGTAGGGTTCGAGTCCTCACGAAGTACCCTGTGGGCTCAGCGCCCACCTGATTTTAGATTGCGCCGGTCTTCTGACCGAGCGCGACTTTGTAACCACATCCATGCCCCCAGAAGGGGATTTTAAGGTTTCGGGTTTCGAGCACATCCGCGCCCACCTAATTTTAGATTGCGCCGGCCTCCTGACCGAGCGCGACTTTGTTACCACATCCATACCCCTCCTGTAGCACCCTATAAGGGCGTGAAGGGGGTGTAACCCCTCTCGCTTCGCTCGATCGCAGATCGCCCTGGGGGGGGGGCGCAAAGATCGCGGGTTCGGGGATTCGAGTCCTCACGAAGTACCCTGTGGGCTCCGCCCCCACTTTCTCTTTTCGCAACTGGCGGTGGAATCCCTCGCCGCCAAATGCCATTTCTTGCTAAAATTGTATTTAATATTGACTTGGAGGCGTGATATGAAACGTTTAATGGTGATCATCACTTGCCTGGTTCTGACCCTCGGGGCTGCCCAGCCGACGCAGGCTGCACTGCCGGTGGAGGAGGGCGGGCTGCTGGTGGACGGTCTTGCGTACGAGATCAACGCGGATACGCAGGGTGGATTATGGATCAGCGATTGGGGTTCCCAGACCAGTAATACTGGCGAGGTTTGGCAGGTAAATTCGAGTAACGGGGAGACAGTTATTTATCCAATCCCGGGCCTGCCCACAGACGCCCGGCGGGATGGCAACTATTTCTGGTGGGTTGACGGCATAGCGGGGGTCATAGGGCGGGCTGAGGTGGGTGCCGACGGCGTCACGTCTGTACCCTATTCAACCTGGGATACTTCAGCTAGCAATGGTCATTATGGTTCGGCGGTTGACGCGCAGGGGAGGTTGTGGGCAACGGATGCGCTTTACAATTTCATTTACCGCTTGAATGTAATCCCGGGCGTAGATAATGATGAGCTTTGCACTTATACTATCCCGAATGACGGCATGGTCAGCTACATGGCTTATGGCGATCCTTTTTTATGGATCGGTGATAACTTAAATGGAGTTCTTTACCGGCTAAATGTGACGAATAATGCAGTCGAATGGTGGACACTGCCGGACTTAAGCTCCCCAAACGGGATGGTTGTCGATGCCGAAGGCGACTTGTGGTACGCAGATTATATCTTAGCGGAAATATTGGAATTAGATCCTGATCTTAATACAGTGCGGAGATATCCCCTCCCGGAGAATCATACAACCATCATGAACGCAATTGAATCAGGTCGAATCTGGTTCACAGGTGATTCTCCACCCATGATCGGCATGATCGATCCGAACACAGCCA